>DKOD01000056.1:0-293 GCA_002469865.1 Alphaproteobacteria bacterium UBA7371
TTCCATTGATCTTGGACAGCAACCAAATTGGCCCGGATTGGGTCAACTTCATTGGCCAGCAATGATGCTTGGGCTTGGTTCATCATCGATTGCCAAATTTTGGTCTCTTCATCGGCACATTGGGCCATGTCCAAATTGGCATCACTGCCGCGCTTTTGAAGGCAAATATCTTGCTGAAGCCCTATGCATGCCATTTGTTGTGGCGGCATATTCCTAGCCTGTTGAACACATTGCTCCAATGCTGTTTCACCTGCTTGGGCCTGGCCCAAACAACATGCCAACAAAAGCAAAAA
>DKOD01000056.1:684-7563 GCA_002469865.1 Alphaproteobacteria bacterium UBA7371
TGGAACCGACCCATCATGTCCAATTGTTCTTGCAATTGCTGCATCTGGGCGCGCATGAGATCAAATTGATCCGTACCCATGTCGCCTTTTTGATCCAACGGGTTGATGCCTGAAAAAGGAGTGAATATTTGCGAAGCACGTTCGATCATGGTGAGGTTTTGGCGTGTGATATCCTCAAGGCTTTTCATGGCCGTATTGCCGCCCATGGCTTTGGAAAGATTTTCTTGGTTGCGCACAAACATGTCCATGGAATGTTCAAGATAGCCAGGCAGGAGGTTGCTCACATTCTGGCCGTAAAACCGGATCATCTCGCGCAAGAAATTGATGGGCAACAAATTCTGACCCTTGGCTTCTTCTTCGAAAATGATCTGGGCCAAAACCGAGCGGGTGATGTCTTCTGATGACTTGGCATCATAGACCACAAAATCGATCCCATCCCGCACCATCTGGGCAAGATATTCGAGCGTCACATAGGAAGATGTCGCGGTGTTGTATAGACGCCGATTGGCATATTTTTTGATCACCACCGGGCTTGCCTGGCCAGAATTCTCCGACGCTTTGCCCTTGCTGCTTGATGCCATCTTGGCCCCTCAAAGCTAGTTACCCACAAGCTACGGCCATACTAACCTATGAGGACGGACGCAAGCTTACCTATTTTTGCAGCAAAGACGTGACGGCCTTCACAAACTCCTTCGGCCGTGATGGCGCCTCACCATCCATAACCCTTGCCAGGTCATGAAGCAGCCTGGCGGGCTCACGGATCTCGTCGGCAAAACCCTTTTCCTCCGAACGCCGGGCAAGCCCGAGGATATATGGATGATCGGGGTTGATTTCGAGGATACGCTTGGCTTGAATGGATTGGCCCTGGGCGGCAAGGATTTTTTCCAGATTGAGGTCAATACCGCCATGATCCGACACCAGGCAAACCGGGGAATCGGTGAGGCGTTCGGATAGTTTCACATCGGCCACATCATCTTTAAGTGCCTGGCGGATGGCCGCAATGAGCGTTGCTTTTTTGATCTCAGGCACCATGGCACCGCCATCGGCCGCCTTATCACCATCAGGCTGCCCAGCTTGATCATTTTTGGCAACTTCCTTGAGTTCCTCACCGGCCCTGGTAACCGATGCCAGGGCTGTTCCATCAAATTCATGGACCATATTGACCCAGAAATCATCGATGGGGTCAGAAAGAATAAGCACCTCAATATCCCGGCTCTTGAAGCCTTCCAAATGGGGGCTGGCATCGATTTCTTCACGGCTGCGGCCGGTGATGTAATAGATCTTTTGCTGCCCCTCTTTCATATCTTCCTTGACCTGCTTGAGGCTGCGCCATCCTTCTTGGGTGGTGGTGCGAAAGCGGATCAATTCCAGCAGATCTTCTTTGCGTTCATGATCTTCATAAAGCCCCTCTTTTAAAACGGGGCCAAATTTTTCGAACATCTTCTCAAATTGCTCCGGCATGCGCTCAGCAATCTTATTCATTTCGGTGAGCACACGGTTGGTTACCGCCTTACGTAAGGCCACCACCTGAGGAGAATTTTGCAGCATCTCCCTGGAGATGTTCAAAGGAAGGTCGGTGCAATCCACCAGGCCTTTCACAAAACGCAAATAACCAGGCAAAATTTCCGCCTTGTCGGTGATGAACATCTTTTTGACATGAAGCTTAACCTGGGCCTCACGCTCGCCATTATAAAGGTCAAAAGGTGCCTCCTGGGGAACAAACAGCAACACCGAATAATCCATACGCCCCTCGGCGTGATAATGGATTATGTGCGCTGGCTCATCAAAATGATGGGTTAACCCGCGGTAAAAATCGGCATATTCCTTATCCAAAATCTCGTTTTTGTTGCGCGCCCAAAGGGCCCCTTTGGCATTCACCTCTTCAGGCACCTCGGTTGCACCATCTTTCACCTCAATAAGGCGCACCGGGATGGCAATATGCTCGGCATATTTCTTCACCACTTGCTTCAAGCGTGACACATCAAGATATTCCTGTTGGTTTTCCCGGATCTGGAGCGTGATGCGCGTGCCATGGGTTGCCAGAAATTCTGCACCCTCAGCAGGCCCAACCCGATAACCACTGGTGCCATCAGACACCCAACGCGAGACCTCAGGTTTGCCGGCCGCCTTTGAGAGCACCTCAACTTCGCTAGCCACGATGAAGGCGGAGTAAAAACCAACGCCAAATTGGCCAATACCCGCAGCGCCAGATTCACCTTTTTCTTCCAGCATGGCCGCAAAGGCCCGCGTCCCGGATCGGGCGATGGTGCCCAAATGTTCCACCAAATCGTCTTGGCTCATGCCCGTGCCATTATCGGTGATGGTGATGGTGCCCGCATCTTTGTCCAGTGTGATATCAACCTGAAAATCTTGGCCTAGTTTCTGCAATTCTTCATCGGTTTGCTGCATGTAACGCAAGCGGTCACAGGCATCCGACGCATTGGCAATCAACTCGCGCAAAAACACCTCAGATTCGGAATAAACCGAATGAATCATCATTTCGAGAAGGCGAGAAACTTCAGCTTCAAATTCTTTGGATTGCAATTGTTCATCACTCATGGGCGACCTTCATTCATAATATGTGTCAAATAAACCGACCATAACTTAGCCGGTACGAACTGGAGAATTTTAAGGCGCCTGAATGAAACCAGCGCGCCCGGCCATCCATATGTCGAAACGGGTTTGTGGAAATTCAAGCCATAATTTTTTAAGATCATCGGCCATGGCATGATCAGAAGGTGGCGTAATGGCGAGATAATGGGATGATCCATCATTCACCACCTCAAGCATCCAGTGACCAGCCTGATTGAGAAACAAATCCAACCTGGCCACCAGACGGCCTTCGCCCGCAAGCCGAAGCCCGGAAAAATCAAGTGCGGACAAAGATTGTGCTAGGCGCGCCACCAAATTCTCATTGACCTGCCATTGCAGGGGAAGATTTTGTGGCACCAAACGACCAGCATTTTGGGCAAATGACACATGCCCTTCGCCCACCCGATGAACATCCACAACCTGGATATCGGCAAGCATCGGTAGGGATTCTGGTTTCACCCTGGCCCAGTTCATCGGTTGGTTGGGAACAAGCAATGGGGGCTCCATGCGGTGGGCAAACCCGCCCACAACCACATATTGGCCACCCCTGCCGGTGGGGCCTTCTTTGGTGACATCACCCAAGTCCAATCTGAAAACATCCTTCCCCTCAGCGCGAACAAGCAAACCAACGGCCTCAGAATCCAAACCGAGTTTGCCCCAAAGATCCTGGTTTTGGGTGAGGCGACGGACCAGCTGAGCGTTAGCTAATTCCCCCAATAGGGAAGCCACCACCATTGGGTCAGCCATAATGCCGTTGGCCAGATACCACTGATCTCCTTTTCGTTGGAGCAGGATATCCCCATAACGGATCTCATCGGCCCGGCTTAGGTTTTTCTGTTGCTGATCGGTCAGCAGCATGCCAGGGCCATTGAATAAGGGCCCCATGGAAGCATTATGCTGCATGAAGAAGATCAGACCTCCCAGCATGAGCATGACAACCAAGACAAGGGCCGTGAGGGATTTCTTGATCATGTAAGCCTCCGCCGCCGCATCCGGGCGACACCTAGGACACCGCCAAGCACCGCCAAGATCAGGGGCACCAGAAAGCTATTGGCCAAGGCCAACATTTGGGTCATCCGATTAACCCCTTGGTCCGTCTGGCGGCTTACCGCCAACAGATCTCGCTCGGCATCACGAAGTTGTTGTTCAACCTGACCCATCGCCTCATTGCGTGATGCCGCTGGTGGCTGATTTTGTAATAACACCAAATTTGCCAATTGATTTTTGATGTTTTCGTTGATGCGGGCAAAGACATTGGCTTGCGCTTTTCGTGCCTCCGCCCGCATGTCCTCAAGGCGCGTGAAGGGGCGATCTTTGGGAAGGCCTGGATCAAGAGATGCCGCCTGACTTATGCCTGCATGATCCAAAAGCAAGCGCATAAAGATCTGCGTGTTGTCATTGAAACCCCATGACGGGCTTAAAAAATCCAGATCTGCAATAACCAGCGCATGGAGATCTTGCCTGTTCACCTGCAACGCTAGTATTTTTTGCCCTGGATTTGACCAACCTGTCCGGGGCACATCACCGGGCATGGCGGCAATGGCCGAACGAGGCAGGATTCCAGCCTGGTCACTGGTCCAAACCAATGGTTTAAGCTCATCTTTCTTGGCACCACGGCCAATGACCAAGGAGCCGGCTGCTGTCAATCGTAATGGGCCAGCAGCTTGCAATAATGATGCCGACACAAACTGGTCCTGCCCAAGTTCCAACCATAAAGGATAATTTATGGGCTGCGTCGCATCTTGGCCACGCACCTTCATGGCCAAGCGATCATCCACCACCACACCATCCTCCAAGGCAAGGCCTTGGGCCAGCAATGGCGGTGGCAGAATTGCATCCCCGGGCAAGGAGGGATCAACCATGACAATAAGCGGCATCTTTTTGGCCAAGGCTGACGATAAAAGCGCCAAACCAGCACCAGAAATAGTGTCTGGTTGCAGCATGAGTAAGGGAATCTCTGGATCAAGACCATTCATATCTTCATCCAAGCCACGCAAGGTAACCCGCCCCTTCATGGCTTGACGAATTGCCGGCACCAGGGGCTCCGCAGCTTTGCCTACCAACAATTGGATGGGGGCGGCCTCAGGTTGGCCAAGACGCTCAATAGCCATCAAAAGATCCCGGCGGTTGGGGTTATTCACGTCGGCTAGCTGCGGAAATACCTGATGCTGGTCTATGCTGTTGGAAAGCACCATGCCCAGATAATGGCGCCGCCCATCGGGCAAGATTATGGGCTCAAGGCCCAGGGCAATGAGTTGATCCTCGCCCATTGAATGTGGCGCCACCTCACGGTGGGACCAAGTGAAACGTCCCCCGGACATCCCGGCCAATTGGGCAAGCTGTTTTTTGACCTGTTCTGCCCTGGCAGACAAAAAAGCAGCCCCTCCTTCATGACCAGTTGAACCAAATAACTCTGCCTGCAATGAAAGGCCCAGATTGGCCATCACCTCATCACTTCCTGGGGCAAGGCTGTGATGCTGGTCTTCCGTGACATCAAGAACCAGGTCATCAAAGATAAGGCCTGCGAACATGGTGGCGCCCACGAAAAATACGGCCAAAAAGAAAAACGCAAAGCGAGCCATCATTCCTCCAGCCAGCGACGGACGCAGATCATGCCCGCCCAAAGCCACACAAAAATAAGCAACAGAAAATACACCACATCAGGCAAACCAATCAGGCCCCCAACCATGCGGTTATACCTCGCCAAGCTTGAATATTCCCACAGCACGAGGGACCATTGGGCGGGCAAATTGGCCCCAAGAAATTCTGACACCGCGCCAAGCCCCGTGACGAGAAACAAAAAACAGCATGAGGCAGAAATCACGAAAGCCAAAACCTGCGAATGGTTTAAGGCTGAAATCGTTGTGGTAATGGCCATCATGCTGGCAGCAAGCAAGAACGCCGCCCCATAACCAGACATGATCAAGCCATGATCTGGCTGGCCCAACCATGTTGCAGTGATCCAAGCAGGCAGCGTAAACATGATGCCAAGCCATGCTAGGGTTAGGCCTGCGCAGAATTTGCCGAGCACCGCAGCCTCAGGACTGATCGGCAAGGTCAGGAGAAGTTCCACCGAACCTGTCTGACGCTCCTCTGCCCAGCTCCGCATGCCCAAGGCCGGCACGAAAAACAAAAACAGAAAAGGCATCACCGCGAACATGCCCGAAAGGTTGGCCTGGGCAGCCTCAAAAAAGTCCCCAAGGACAAAGGTCATGATGCCATTCATCATAACAAACAGGGCAAGAAACAAATACGCCATGGGGGATGACCCAAAAGCCTGCAACTCACGGCGCCATATGGCCCAAAAACCATTCATGAATTTGACCTCGTCAGGTCTTTGAAGACATCAGCCAGGCCCCCGCCTGCCCGACCTATTTGATGCAAATCCCAGCCATATTGATGCGCAAGCATGCCAACATAACCAAGCAGATCTTGTTCCTCTTCCGGGGTTAATAACAAAGCCACATGGCCGTCATCAGTTGCCTCGGCCCGCAGACCACCCACGGCCTGATCCATGAGCAGGATATTGGCCACACGCTCTGCCTGGGCGGCATCAAGCTCCATGCGAATATGATGATGGGCACGGCCAGCGCGCTTGAGTGCGGCGGGTGTGGAATCAAGCAATTTCTGGCCCTTAGCCATGATCACGGTGCGGTTGCAAATGGCCTCCACCTCATCAAGCAAATGGGTGGAAATCAGCACCGCCGCATGTTCGGCCAACTCCCGGATCAACACACGCATGCGGGATCGCTGGTTGGGGTCCAAACCATCGGTTGGCTCATCCAGCAGCAAAAGGGGTGGTTCGGCCAATATGGCTTGGGCGAGGCCCAGGCGCCTTTTGTACCCCTTGGAAAGCAATTGCACCGGCTGATTGGCCACATCGTCAATTTGGGTCCGCTCCATGGCTCTTGCGCAGGCTATATCCTTAGCGCGCCCAGTAATGTTCCTTGCCCTGGCACAGAAATCCAGAAAATCTGATACCTCCATTTCCCCATAGGCAGGTGACCCTTCTGGCAAATAACCAATCATGCCCAAAGCCTTGCGGCGGGATTTGGCAAGGTCCCACCCGCCGACGACAACCCGACCTTCGTCAGGGCGCAAAAAACCAGAAGCCATCCTCATGAGCGTTGTTTTCCCAGCGCCATTGGGACCTAGAAGACCAAGGATATCTCCTGGCATCAACGCAAGGTCAAAAGATTCCACGGCGGTGAACCTGCCAAATTTTTTTCCAATATCGTGCAATTCAAGCATGCGTCACAACCAAATAGGGGCCAAAACCTGCCGAGC
>DKOD01000098.1 GCA_002469865.1 Alphaproteobacteria bacterium UBA7371
AGTCCTGGGTCGATCCCCATGACGCGCCTGGTCATCATGGGCATGCTCCATCAAACTTCAAGGGATGCAAGCACCTCTTCATCAATATCAAAATTGGCGAACACATTCTGGACATCATCATCATCTTCCAGCACCGCCACAAGCTTCATCAACGACCCAGCCTTTTGCTCATCAACGGGCGTAAGGGTTTGCGGGCGCCATACAATGGCTGTATTTTCCGGTTCACCCAGTGATTCTTCCAGCATCTTGGAAACTTCCGACAAATCCTCAAAGGCGGTGGTGACCAAATGGCCATCATCATCGGAGACAACATCAGCCGCACCAGCCTCAATGGCATGCTCCAAAATGGCATCTGAATCACCCGCCAAAAGCGGGAATCGGATCTCGCCAACACGGTCGAACATGAAAGAAACCGAGCCAGTTTCACCGAGTGCACCGCCATATTTGGTGAAAGATGAACGAACCGTTGAGGCGGTTCGGTTGCGGTTATCGGTTAAGGCTTCAACAATCATGGCAACACCACCAGGGCCGTAACCTTCATAACGAATTTCCTCAAAATTCTCCGTGTCGCCACCCTCACCTTTTTTGACAGCGCGCTCCACATTATCCTTTGGCATATTCTCTGCACGGGCATTCTGCATGGCCAGGCGAAGCCGTGGGTTGGCGCTGGGGTCAGAGCCTCCCATTTTGACGGCCACGGCAATTTCTTTGGCCAATTTTGAAAACACCTTAGCGCGTTTTTTGTCCTGGGCGCCCTTCCGGTGCATGATGTTTTTAAACTGACTATGACCAGCCATGGACCAACCTCACTTTGCTTGGAACATTCAGATTAACCAGGCAGCGAACCACCACCCATGTGACCCATGCCACAAGCCAAGCGCCCAAGGCCAGCAGCTTAACCAGAAGAAAAGCCTAACGCTTATTGAAAAATTTTACCCGCCCATGGCCCGGTCCAGGCGACGCAGGGCAGAAATCCTTTCAAAGGCTTTGGTGTATAATTGGTCCCCAACCAAGATGCCCGCCTCCGTCAGCTCACGATAACCCTCTTGGGTGACACGAACATAGCCACGCTCTTCATTACGCTTGAGGGCTCGGCGTACGGTTTCCACCGGAAAACCAGACGCCTGGGCAAGACCTCGGATGCTGACCGGCCCGTGGGTGGCGCGCATATGCATGTAGAGAACCATTTCCTTAATGCTATGACCTGTATCCAAAGTAAAATGCGCCATTTCGGTGAATAATTCGCGAAGTATTTTCCGCGCGGCGGTTTCATCGTGAATCACATTATCAGCTTGATCAATAAGCATCTTCTTTCCCCAATATTTTGTTAGATTGCCCAAAACATGATGGATTTAATCCAATTGGGGAACATAATTTTTTAACCGTGCCCCGACCCGCACTGGCTCGATACGTTTTGCAAGGCCATGTTCATCAAGCTGCACAAAAGTTCCACATAACATGCCCGGCCCAGCTGCTGGCTGAAACCTTCCCTGCGCACGTTTGGTCACAAAACGATTGATGGGTTCGGTTTTTTCCATGCCGATAACGGAATCATAATCCCCACACATCCCGGCATCGGTTTGGTAGGCTGTGCCGCCTGGCAAAATCTGTGCGTCTGCTGTTGGAATATGCGTGTGGCTTCCCACCACAAGACTTACCCGCCCATCAAGCCAGCAACCCATGGCCATTTTTTCTGATGATGCTTCTGCATGAACATCAACAATGATGACATCAGCGTCACGACCCAATTCCATGCCTGACAAAGCCTCATCAACCATCCGAAAAGGATCATCCAGGGGGTCCATGAACAGCCGGCCCATCACATTGATAACCAGCACATTAAATCCGTTGGCCTCTACCAAGGTTGCCCCACGACCAGGCGTCCCCACCGGGTAGTTGATGGGCCGCACCAGCCTCATGTCGGATGGCAAAATATCAACAATTTCCCGCTGATCAAAAGCATGATTGCCCAAGGTCACCACATCCACGCCAACATCATAAAGATCTTCCAAAATGGAGGCATTGATCCCAAAGCCCCCAGCGGCATTTTCGCCATTGGCGATCACGGCATCGAGCGCTAAGGTTTTGCGCAATTCTGGCACTTGTTGAAGCACAATTTGACGGCCAGATCGCCCAACAATGTCCCCCAGAAATAATAAGTTCAAAGCTGCGCTCCCCGATCCAATTGCGTCACCCCAAGATCTGTCACCAGAATATCTAGTCTCATATCATGCTGTTCTTCGGGAAGGGACGCGACCAATTGCGTGGCAAAACCAACACCCACACGCCGTACATGGGGCAAATCGGCCAGTTTGCGGTCATAATAACCCCCACCATAGCCGAGCCGAACACCTTCATGATCCATGCCCAGCAGCGGCAACACCACCATATTTGGGGTGTATTCATGCCCCCTTGCAGGCTGCTTGAGGCCATAGGGGCCGTCCTCCAAATCTTCTGACCAGGGCAGAAACTGCATGTGTTTGCCCACATCATTTGCCTCGATGCGGGGCAACAAAAAAGTGACATCCGGCCGCATCTGACATAGGGGCAAAATATCCAACTCCCCATCAAGAGCTGCATAGATAGCAACCACCTGGCGTTGATGGATAAGGTCACTTAAATGCCCCAAAATCATGGCGGTGATGGTCGGATGGGCCGCATGATATGCCTGACGCCTTCTGCTAAGGATATTGCGCCATTGCGGCTTTTGGGGCTTGGTCATGATGGGACTCATCTTGATCGCCAGATCTGGGAAGATGTTGGAAGCGGGACCAAAATGGCCGCTGGCATTTCGCAAAACCCTCCGTGAGCCTGACTAATCAGGTGGGTGCCGTGAATGACCTGGACCACGATCCAAGTCAGGGACAGCGCCCTGGAGGATGTTATGGCTCCCGAGGTGTTGCAACCTGGCAAACCTTCCAGTACCCGCAATGAAGAATTTAGAGCTTTGCCAAGCTCCTTGCAAGGTCATCAATGCTTTTGCGCATATCTTGAATTCGTCCGACCAAATCCTGAAGTCTTTCTTCATCCAACCGGCCCTGCGTTGTTTGGTCTGCAACATATTCATGAGGCGCATCCTGCAGCAAATCCGCAGGAACTTCGCCAGGTTTTTCAAAAGATTGCTCTTCCGCGAGCATTAAAGAGACGAGAAGAAGGAGATGGGCATCTGATGCCTGCAAACCTCCAGCCACCAACATGTCAATTTTTTTGCCGACGATTTTTCCCAATTCACGCACATCGGCTTCTTCCCCATCGGCACAACCAACGGTGTAAACACGCCCCCTGACGGTAAGATCAACGGTTGCCATGATCTTGCCCCCCGTTGTTACCCGCCGCACCATCGGCCTGGGCCAAAAATTGCTCAATTTTTGCAATAGCTTCATCCAATTGCGCCTTGATGATTGCGCGCTCTAGATGGGTTGGTTCAGGCTCTCGAGGCGCCTGCACAGCCTCTTGCAGGCGGTCCACAGATTGCTGGAGGGCATCCAATTCAGCAGAAAGTCGGTCAAAGGCGTCCATAAAATATTCCAACAAAATGGGGCATCACATCGGCCCATGGATCAATATTGACATAAAATTCACCAATTTGCCGCTTCGCCGCAAGAGCAGGCGACCAAAGAAGGCTTTCGGATGAATGCAAATAGCGTTAACAACAGCCCAAGATCTTCATGAGCTTCATCAAAATCAGGTGCCCAGCATGACCCAAACGCATGACATAAACCAACTCGCCAATGCCGTGAGGTTTTTGGCCATTGATGCTGTCGATGCAGCAAATTCCGGTCATCCTGGTTTGCCCATGGGCATGGCCGATACGGCATCGGTGTTGTTCACAAGACATTTGCGTTTCGACCCACGCAATCCTGAATGGCCAAACCGTGATCGGTTTGTTTTGTCCGCTGGTCATGGCTCCATGCTTATCTACGCATTGCTTTACCTTACGGGCACAGAGGGCATAGGCCTGGACGACCTCAAGCAATTCCGAAAGCTTCATTCCAAAACCCCTGGTCATCCAGAATTTGGGGAAACCCCCGGGGTGGAAACCACCACTGGACCACTGGGCCAAGGCATTGCAACCGCTGTTGGCATGGCTCTTTCTGAAGAAATGGCTCGGGCCAGATTCGGTGCCGATCTTGTCAGCCACCATACCTATGTGATTGCTGGGGATGGCTGCTTGATGGAGGGCATTTCCCAAGAAGCCATTTCGTTTGCAGGCCATCAAAAACTCTCACGCTTGATCGTTCTTTTTGATGACAACGGCATTTCCATCGATGGCCCGACCAACAAAGCCACCAGCGAAGATCATTTGGCACGTTTTCGGGCTTGCGGCTGGGATGTGGAAGCAGTTGATGGTCATGATGCCGAGGCCGTTGATGCCGCCATCACAAGGGCTAAGGCGTCACCCAACCCTTCCATGATCGCTTGCAAAACAACGATTGGTTTTGGCTCACCGGCAAAGGCTGGTACTGCCGGTGCCCATGGCGCACCTCTTGGCGATGAGGAGGCCGCGCGAACGCGCAACGCGCTTGGCTGGCCCCATGGTCGCTTTGAAATTCCTGACAATATTTTGAAAAGCTGGCGTGATCTTGGGGCCCGCCACCAACAAGATGCAGAAAATTGGGCGGCAATTCTTTCTCAGTCTGATCAAGCCAGACAATTTGAACGCTTTAGGGCCATGGAATTTTCAGAAGAAGCCCAGCAGGCCCTGGCCGAACATTGCAGAATACTCGCCGATGAAAGGCCAAAGATGGCAACGAGGGTTGCCTCCCAAAAAGTCCTGGAAGTGCTAAACCCATTGCTGCCATTTGTGGTTGGTGGATCTGCCGACCTCACAGGCTCAAACAACACCAAAACGGAAGCGATGGACGCGGTAACCCCAAGCGATCGCCTAGGGCGTTACGTTCATTATGGCGTACGCGAACATGGCATGGCAGCCATCATGAATGGCATGGCCCTGCATGGCTTTTTCTCACCCTATGGCGGCACATTTTTGGTCTTTACTGATTATTGCCGCCCGGCCATCCGCCTGTCGGCCCTCATGGACCAGCGCGTAATCTATGTCATGACCCATGATTCCATCGGCCTTGGAGAAGATGGCCCCACCCACCAGCCCATCGAACATTTGGCGGCCCTGCGTGCCATGCCCAATCTGCTGGTTTTCCGACCGGCCGATGCGGTAGAAACGGCCGAAGCGTGGCACCATGCCCTCACCCATGAGGGACCAAGCATTCTTTGCCTCACACGGCAAGGATTGCCCACCATGCGCCAGGATGTGGCCAACAACAAAAGCGCCGAGGGCGCGTATATTCTTAAGGAGGCCCAAGCCCCCCATCAGGCAACTTTGATGGCAAGCGGCTCAGAAGTTGCCATCATGATGGAAGCAGCCCAAAAATTGGAAGATCAGAATGTCGGAACCCGTGTGCTGTCCATGCCTTGCATGGAATTGATCAGCATGGAGCGCCAAGAATTTCGCGAAAAACTGGTTGGTCCTGCGGTTGCTGTGGTGGCCATGGAGGCTGCAAGCAGCTGGGGCTGGGAGCGCTATGTGGGCGATCAGGGGGCCATATTGGGCATTGACAGCTTTGGTGCGAGCGCAGCTTATCAGGATCTTTACGAATATTTCGGGTTGACGGCCAACCAAGCCGTGGCCGAGGTAATGCGCCAGTTGGCGCCATAACATGATCATGAATAAGGGAGACAACACCATGACAATTAAAGTAGCAATAAATGGGTTTGGGCGCATTGGGCGCCTTGTCATGAGGTCCATCATTGAATCGGGCAGGTCCGATATTGAAGTGGTCGCCATCAACGACCTTGCATCGGTGGATACCAACGCACATTTGCTCAAATATGACTCGGTACATGGCCGTTGCCCCGCAGATATCAGCGCCCAAGACGGCAAGCTTATGATTAATGGAAAAGCCATCCAAGCCTATGCTGAACGCGACCCAGCCAACCTCCCTTGGGGTGATCTTGGCGTGGATGTTGCCATGGAATGTACGGGCATTTTCACCGCGCGCGACGCAGCCGCCAAGCATCTTGAAGCCGGCGCGAAAAAGGTGCTGATCTCAGCGCCTGCCACGGATGAAGATATCACGGTGGTGTATGGCGTGAACCACAACAAGCTCGAGGCAAACCATAACATTGTGTCCAATGCTTCATGCACCACCAACTGTCTTGCACCAGTGGCCAGCGTGCTCCAGGAACTTGGTGGTCTTGAGCATGGATTCATGACAACCATTCATGCCTATACCGGGGACCAGCGCACTGTGGATACCATGCATGGTGACTTGCATCGCGCACGGGCAGCGGCACAAAACATAATCCCCACATCCACGGGCGCTGCTCGGGCGGTGGGCAAGGTGCTGCCAGAATTGCTTGGTAAGTTGGACGGCACTGCGGTTCGCGTGCCAACCCCGAATGTCTCCTTGATTGACCTAAAATGCGTGATGAAGCGCCCGGTAACCGTGGATGAGGTTAATGCGGCCATGATTGCAGCATCCCAGGGCCGGCTCAAAAATGTTTTGGGCACCTATGACATCCCTTTGGTGTCCACCGACTTTAACCATGACCCCCATTCAAGCATTTTTGCGCTAAAAGAGACCAAGGTCATCGAGGGAACATTCCTTCGCGTGATGAGCTGGTATGATAACGAATGGGGCTTCTCCAACCGGATGGGTGACACCGCCGTGGCCATGATGAAGGCCTAACCATGCATCTTCGCACCCTAGATGATGCAGATCTTTTGGGTCGAAAGGTGCTTGTCCGTTTGGACTTGAACGTGCCGGTTAATGACCGACGGGAAATCACAGACAAGACCCGCATCAAAAGATCCGTGCCCACCCTTTTGGATATTATCCAAAAGGGTGGAATTCCCGTGGTCCTCAGCCATTTTGGCCGACCGAAGGGCAAATTTGTGGCGGGCATGTCCCTGCGGTTTTTGGCTGAAACCTTGGGTGCAGCCTGCGGGTGTAAGGTTCATTTTGCAGATGACTGCATTGGGGCTTCGGCGCAAAAAGCCGTGGCGGCAACGCAACATGGTGATATCTGCTTGTTGGAAAACACCCGCTTCTACCCGGGCGAAGAAGCCAATGATCCAGAGCATGCTAAGGCCATGGCCCAATTGGGTGATGTTTTTGTGGCTGATGCCTTTTCTTGCGCCCATCGTGCCCATGCTTCCACTTCAGGTCTTTCGGAGCATCTGCCAACTTTTGCTGGCCGTGCCATGGAAGCGGAATTACGGGCCTTAGAAGCAGCTCTTTCCCATCCAAAACGCCCTGTCGTGGCGGTTGTTGGCGGGGCCAAAATTTCTACCAAGCTGCCTGTCTTGCGCCATTTGGTGTCCAAGGTGGATCAATTGGTCATTGGCGGTGGCATGGCCAATACGTTTTTGTTTGCCGATGGTCATGATGTTGGTGCTTCATTATGCGAAGAAGACATGACCGACATGGTGCTTGAGGTGTGCGCGCTTGCTGCCCAATCGGGCTGCGAAATTATTCTACCCCTGGATGTTCGGGTGGCTATGGAATTCAAGGCCGGTGCTGACCATCGTGATGTTGGGCTGAATGATGTTCAGCCAGACGAAATGATCCTCGATGCTGGGCCCAAAACCATCGCGCATTTGGGCGAAATTTTTGGTCAGGCTGCAACCATTTTATGGAATGGGCCACTTGGTGCCTTTGAAATTCCGCCCTTCAATGAAGCAACCGATCGCGCGGCGAACATGGCCGCCCAACGCACCCAAACAGGCCATCTGGTTTCTGTGGCTGGGGGCGGTGATACCGTCGCAGCCCTTGCCGCCACCAATGCCGACCGAAAATTCACCTATGTCTCGACCGCAGGCGGGGCATTCTTGGAATGGCTGGAAGGAAAAACCCTTCCTGGCATTTCTATTCTTTATTCATGAACCAAACTAGGAAAGAACAATGAACCACGAACAGCTTGCCCGAATTGCTCACAAAATCATGGCCAATGGGCGAGGCATCCTTGCTGCCGACGAGTCCACCGGAACCATCAAAAAACGTTTTGATCAAATTAACGTGGAATCCACGGAGCAAACCAGAAACGGCTATCGTGAGATGCTATTTTCTGCGCCAGGATTTGGCGATTATATCTCTGGGGTAATCCTTTATGACGAGCAGTTTCGTGGGTTAAACCGTCATGGCGAAGGCTTGAAAGATATGATCAAAAAAGCTGACGCCGTGGCTGGCATCAAAGTTGATCAAGGCGCCAAGAACATGCCCCTCAAGCCTGGTGAAAAAATCACCGAAGGTTTGGATGGATTGCGCGAACGTTTTGCAGAATATGCGCAGTTAGGCGCTGGCTTTGCCAAATGGCGCGCGGTGATCAACATTGCTGACCACATCCCATCGCGAGGCGCCATCCTGGCAAATGCCGAGGCACTCGCACGCTATGCGGCACTCGCCCAAGAGGCTGGCATTGTGCCGATTGTGGAACCTGAAGTGATCATGGATGGTGCCCATAACATCGACAAATGCGAAGAGGTAACATCGGCCACCTTGCGGGCTGTTTATGAAGCATTAGCAGAGGCAAATGTATGGTTGGAAGGCACCCTCTTGAAGCCCAATATGGTGATTTCTGGAACCGATGCACCAACCCGTGCCGGTCGGGAGGAAGTGGCCGAGCGCACATTGCGCTGCTTGAAGCGTCATGTTCCAGGCGCGGTTCCTGGCATTGTCTTCCTCTCTGGTGGTCAGACCGAAATAGAGGCCACAGAACATCTCCACATGATGAATGCAGGTCATAACAACCCATGGCCATTATCCTTCAGCTACGGCCGTGCCTTGCAACAAGCGGCCCTAAAGTCTTGGGCTGGTCTTGATGAAAATATTCCCGCTGCCCAGGCTGCCTTTGCCCATCGCGCAAAGATGAATTGGCTTGCAGCACGCGGCGAATGGTCCAAGGATCAAGAGGCCTGATGTCGGCCAAAAAACATCTGCCTGGCATCATTATTGATGGGCAAAAAGGGGGCTGCCAGGATGAGGCAGCCCTTTTGCTTGTGACCCAATGGGCCGAGCAAGGTCGGTTAACTGGCGTCCTTGATGCCCCAGCTGGTGATGGCTTGAATATTCTCGCCAGCCAGCATGGGGTGGCGAGAATTTGGCGCAATGCCAAAGGCCCTGATGGTGTCCTTATCTCCGATGCGGCGCAAACAAAGGAATGGCGCGGGCAGCTTGGCCAGCATGACGTGTTGGGCGTCCAAATTGACCCCTCACGCCATCAAGGCATGCTCACGGCTGAGCAAGGTGCTGACTTTGTTTTTTTGGACATCAATGATGATGAGGCAGTTCTTGAATATGCCCAATGGTGGTGTGGCCTGATCAACCTCGCCCTGGCCGTCCCCCATAACAAAGAGCTTACACCGCAACTGCTTGCAAAAGGCTTGCCTGACCTGATCATGCTGCCGGCTGGCTTGGTCCTTGAAGTTGGTGACGTCATCGGGCGATAAGGCACAGCGTTGGGCTTAATTTTTTTAAGATATGTTGAGGAACAAACATGAAGATTAACGGCAATGAAATTCGTCCCGGCAACGTTATTTTGCATAAAGGTGATCTTTATGCAGCCGTGAAGGTGCAACATGTCAAACCAGGCAAGGGCGGTGCATTTGCCCAGGTCGAGCTTAAGAGCCTTACGGGCACAACCAAATTGAATGAGCGGTTTCGTTCTGCAGAAACAGTAGAACGGGTTCGTCTTGAACAAAATGATTACCAATTTCTTTACGAAAGCGACGGCATGCTGGTCTTCATGGATCAGGCAAGCTATGAGCAAATTGAACTGCCAAGAGATTTTGTGGGGGAGCGCGCCCAATTCCTACAAGATGGTATGCAGGTCACGGTTGAAAGCCATGAGGGCAAGCCATTGGGAATCAGCCTACCTGCCCAAGTGGTGCTGACGGTTGAGGAAACAGAACCTGTCGTCAAAGGCCAAACCGCGGCATCCAGCTACAAGCCAGCCACCATGGATAATGGTGTCCGGGTTATGGTGCCGCCCTTCATCTCCGTTGGTGAACGGATTTCCGTTTCCACCGAGGAAATTGAATATGTGGGAAGGGCCGACTAACCATCATGCGCACCCCTTTGGTTAACATCATGGATCGGGCCGCCAGAAAGGCCGCCCGCAGCCTCATTCGAGACTTTAATGAACTCGAAAATTTGCAGGTTGCCCGCAAGGGTACCGCGGATTTTGTCTCCTCGGCAGATCATGCAGCCGAGCAGGCCATCAAAGAAGAACTGCTTAATGCACGGCCGCGTTTCGGCTACCTCATGGAGGAATCTGGCTCTCTAGATGGCAGTGATGCCGAGCATCGATGGATTGTTGATCCGCTTGATGGCACCACAAACTTTATCCACGGGATTCCCCATTTTTCGATTTCCATCGCGCTGGAACATAATGGACGTCTGGTATCTGGCGTTGTCTATGACCCCATCAAAGATGAACTTTTCTGGGGGGAACGGGGCAAAGGCGCCTATATGAATGATCGGCGTATGCGGGTGTCGGGGCGCAGGAATTTGGCTGAATCCCTGCTTGCCACGGGCATTCCATTTGCAGGCAGGGCGGGTCAGCAAGAGTTTTTGAAAGATGCCGCCACCTTGATGCCAGAAGTTGCCGGCATCAGGCGTTTTGGTTCTGCTGCCCTTGATTTGGCCTATGTGGCGGCTGGTCGTTATGAAGGTTTTTTTGAACGCCACCTTTCCTATTGGGACATGGCCGCTGGGATTTTGCTCGTGCGCGAAGCCGGGGGCATCGTGACCGACATTCAAGGTGGTGGTGATGTGGTGGCAACGGGCCATATTGCGGCGGCCAATGATGCGGTGCACCCACAATTAATAAAACTTCTCAAGCAGGCCCATTCCGTGAGATAACACGTCAGCACGACTTAGGGGGTGAACCTGATGACGCAAAGCGACGACAAGTTGGAACTTGCCAGACCCAACCGGGCCTTGTTGCGGATGGCCATTGGGTTGGTTGCGGTCATTATAGGCCTTGGGTTTCTGTTCCCGATACTTATGGAGATCTGGTCTGCAAATTGGGCGCTCAATAGCCTTATTTTGGTCGTGCTCATTGGGGGCATATTTTATTGCTTCATGAAGGTTTTTGAACTTCGAAAATCTGTCACATGGCTTATTAGCTTTGCAGACGAGAAGGTTAGCCAAGCACCACCATCTCTGTTGGTGCCCATGGCCAGGCTTGTGCGCTACGACCACCAAGATAGGCTCATGATCTTTCCGCATTTGGCCAAGACCGTTCTTGATTCCGTTGATGGGCGATTGGCGGAGGCGCGGGATATTTCCCGTTACACACGCAACCTTCTCGTTTTCTTGGGCCTGCTTGGGACCTTTTGGGGGCTGATCCTAACTGTTCAGGGGGTTTTGGGCGCCATTGAAAACCTAAACCTCACCGGTGATAATTTGGCTGGTGCCTTTGATGCCCTTAAATCCAACCTCAGCATCCCCATGGCAGGCATGGCAACCGCTTTTGGAACATCTTTAACAGGCCTTGGTGGCTCGATGATCCTAGGCTTTTTCGATCTGCAATTGGGCCGCGCCCAAAATAACTATTACAACCATATGGAAGAATGGCTCTCCGGTCAGGTTCGGATGGAATCGCAAAATCTTGGTGTTTCGGGAGGTGGCAGTTCCGCTTATCTTGAGGCTTTGGTGGAGCAAACCGCAGAAAGCCTCAACCAAACCCGCAAGCTTCTGATTCAGATGGTTGAAGATCGTGGTGATGCAAACCGCAACCTCGCGCAACTCGCCGAAGAAGTGCATGGCTTGGGCCTCAGCATTGCCGAAGAAGGCCGTGGTTATCAGCAAAGCACCACCCAAATCCAAGAATTGCGCTATGCGCTTGAGCGCCTGCAACAGGTTCTTGTCCAGGACAAACAGGAGGATGAAAGCATGACCGACATCCTGCGCAATATCGACCGCCGTTTGGCCAAAAACACCGAGCAACCAAGGGACATGGATGGGGTTACCGAAACCCTACGCGACGAACTTCGCCTGATGACAAAAACCCTTGCCAGCACCCTTAATGAGCGGACATAAACCATGGCCCGCAGGCGCCAGCATGTCGATGAGGAAAACCAGGTTTGGCCTGGCTTTGTGGATGTACTCACCGCCATCTTATTGGTGACTGTTTTTTTGTTGGGGGTATTTCTTGCCTCTGAATTGGTTCTTACCCGCAGCCTCACCGACACACAGGAAGATTTGGAGCGGACATCCCGCGAGGCCCTGCTTCTGCAGAAGCAAGTTGGATCTCTGCGCAGCATCAAGCAACAATTGGAAGCAGAAAATGAAAAAGCCAGCCGGGATATTGGGGCCTTACGCTCTGGCATTGCGGAATTGAACCTGGTTTTGGAAGACACCAACAAAAAGAGAGAAATGCTGACCATTGAGGTCGATAACCTAACCCAAGACCGAGAAATATTGC
The DNA here is from genome assembly GCA_002469865.1 of Alphaproteobacteria bacterium UBA7371. Classification (GTDB taxonomy): domain Bacteria; phylum Pseudomonadota; class Alphaproteobacteria; order UBA8317; family UBA8317; genus UBA8317. The sequence goes on from DKOD01000098.1 coordinate 12,448, forward strand.
GCGCCCAACGGGCCAAAGATTTGGCAGCTCAAGAGAAATTGTCCGGTGATTTGGCGGAACTTACGCAATTGCGTGAAGCCGAGAAAAAAGAGCGTGACAAAATCAAAAGGGACCGAAATGCATTAGCCCTGGAGCTTGATGAATTGCGCGCCCAACGGGCCAAAGATTTGGCAGCTCAAGAGAAATTGTCCGGTGAGTTGGCAGAACTTACGCAATTGCGTGAGGCTGAGAAAAAAGAGCGTGACAAAATCAAAAGGGACCGAAATGCATTAGCCCTGGAGCTTGATGAAT
>DKOD01000005.1 GCA_002469865.1 Alphaproteobacteria bacterium UBA7371
ACCAGCTTCACCTTAACTTCCTGTCCTTCTTGAACAATCTCAGATGGCTTATGGCCACGTTCTGAAGTCATTTGCGAGATATGAACAAGACCATCACGCGACCCAAAGAAGTTCACAAAAGCGCCAAATTCAACAACCTTCACAACCTTACCATCATAGATCACGCCCACTTCAGGCTCCATGGTGATGCCTTCAATCCGCTTACGTGCTGCATCAATAGATGCACCATCTGATGAGGCGATCTTAACCGTACCATCATCGGAAATGTCGATCTTTGCGCCGGTGGTTTCAACAATGTCACGAATGACCTTACCACCAGTACCAATCACTTCACGGATCTTATCCACTGGAATATTCATCACCTCAATACGCGGTGCATGAACAGAAAATTCATTGGCAGAGGTCCGGGCTTTCGCCATTTCGCCGAGAATATGCATGCGGCCATCCTTGGCCTGGGCCAAAGCTTGCTGCATGATTTCTTCGGTGATGCCGGCAATCTTAATATCCATTTGCAAGCTGGTGACGCCTTCTTCGGTGCCAGCAACCTTAAAGTCCATGTCACCAAGATGATCTTCATCACCCAGGATGTCGGACAAAACCGCAAACCGATCATCTTCTTTGATGAGGCCCATGGCAATACCAGCCACTGGGCGCTTCAAGGGCACACCGGCATCCAGCATGGACAAAGAGCCACCACAAACAGTGGCCATGGAAGATGAGCCATTGGATTCGGTGATCTCAGACACAACCCGCAAGGTGTAAGGAAACTCGTCAGCTGCCGGCAGCACAGCATTCAGGGCACGCCAGGCAAGCTTGCCATGGCCGATTTCGCGGCGGCCTGGGCTGCCCACACGACCGGTCTCACCAACAGAAAATGGTGGGAAATTGTAATGCAGCAAGAAACGCTGCTTATGACCACCATCAAGACCATCAATGGTCTGCTCATCATCACCGGTGCCCAATGTGGTGACACAAATGGATTGGGTTTCACCCCGGGTGAATAATGCAGAACCATGGGTCCTAGGCAGAATGCCGGTTTCGCAAACAATCGGGCGCACGGTCACAAGGTCACGACCATCAATCCGGGTGCCCTTATCAAGAATGTCGTTGCGGACAATATCTGCTTCCAATTCCTTAAAAGCATCTTTCACAAGAACCGCATCGGTTTCGTCATCGGCAAGTGCTTCAGCCATTTTGGCTTTTGCACCAGCCACTTTTTCCTGGCGTGCAACCTTATCCTTGGTGGAAAACGCATCGCGCAAATCATCGGCAATGATGCCGGCAATTTTTTCTTTGATTTCTGCGATTGGTGGAGGCGTAACCTTCCACGGCTCTTTGCCAGCTTCCTCAGCAAGGTCAATGATCATGTCAATCACCGGTTGCATTTGCTGGTGGCCAAAAGTCACCGCACCGAGCATTTGCGCCTCAGAAAGCTCCTTGGCCTCGGATTCCACCATCATCACTGCCTCGGCAGTACCTGCAACCACAAGGTCCAGATCACTCGATGGAATATCATCATAAAGTGGGTTCAGGATGTATTCACCATCTTTGAAACCCACACGGGCACCACCAATGGGGCCCATGAATGGGACGCCAGATATGGTCAGGGCGGCAGAGGCTGCCACCAGAGACAAAATATCCGGGTCATTTTCATTATCGAAGGACATGACGGTGCAAATGACCTGCACCTCATTGCGAAAACCTTCAAAGAAAAGGGGGCGGATGGGACGGTCAATGAGACGTGAGGTCAATGTCTCACGCTCGGATGGACGGCCTTCACGCTTAAAAAAGCCACCGGGGATACGGCCGGCGGCATAGGTACGTTCTTGGTAATTCACGGTGAGTGGGAAGAAGTCCTGACCTGGCTTTGCTTCCTTAGCGGCCACAATGGTGGCCAAGACAGAGGTTTCGCCATAGGTGGCCAAAACGGCGCCATCGGCTTGGCGGGCAATTTTGCCCGTTTCGAGCCGAAGGGTACGTCCACCCCAGGTCAGCTCCTTAACGTGATGATCAAACATGCAAATATATTTCCTAGCGTCATGTATATGGATCAAGCCGGCGGCCCACCCGCCGGCTTGTATGTCTCAACAAAGCTGTTGGGGCGTCAGCGACGGATGCCCAGGCGCTTAATAAGTTCGGCGTAACGCTCATGTTCCTGGACCTTCACATAATCCAGGAGACGGCGGCGCTGGTTAACCAGCTTAATAAGACCACGGCGGGAATGGTTGTCCTTGGCATGGGTCTTAAAATGTGCGGTGAGGTTGTTGATCCGCTCGGTGAGAATAGCCACCTGCACCTCAGGTGAACCTGTGTCACCATCTTTGGTGGCGAATTCTTTAATAACTTCTTGCTTGCGCTCGGCGCTAATCGACATTTTTCTTTTCTCCGACATCAAGGTTAAACTTTGTTTTGGGGCGGAACATGCCTGAAGCCAGATGACCAAGTGCCAAAGGGGCCCCATTGGCCCTGACCAGCATTTCACCATCTGGGGTGTCCTGATTTCCAACCCGGATGGTTTGACCATTGGCCACTTGCCATCCTTGCCGCCCATCAAGTTCGAGAACCGGGATGTCGTCCAGAACCGTCTCGAGGGGCAGTACGCCCGAAAGCGCGGCGCCCTTATGGACGATTTCCTCCAACTTTTCCAGTCCTAAGGCATCGGATTGGACAAATCCGGCCGTTTTTGTTCGGCGCAGAAAACGCACATGGCCAAGACCCCCCAAGCGGCGCGCGATATCTTCGGCCAACACCCGAACATAAAGGCCCTTGCCGCAGGTCACCTCCAGCAGAGGGCCCTGGTCGGTTTCCCCCAGCTTTTTTAATTCATGGACCTCAACATCCCTGGCGGCCAATTCAAATTCTTCCCCTGCCCGGGCGCGGTCATAGGCACGCTTGCCCTGCTCCATGATGGCAGAATAACGCGGGGGCACCTGGCTGATACGCCCGGTGAATTCCCCCAAAATACCCTCAATATCATCACGACTTGGCCTGTGGTCCGACAGGCCGATGACCGAACCCTCCAAATCCCCGGTATCACGCTGTTCGCCAAATCCGATCACAAATTGATAGGTTTTTGGGGCGTCCATGATCCTACTGATCAATTTTGTCGCCTCACCCAGGCCCACAACCAAAAGCCCCTCGGCAAGAGGATCAAGGGTTCCGGCATGACCTGCCTTACGGGCATCAAGGATGCGTTGCACCCGACCAAGCGCCGGGGTGGAGCCTAAACCCCTTGGTTTGTCCAAAACCACCCAGCCATGAACATCACGCCCACGACGCCGGCGGCCCATCGTTAAGACTTTCCGGCGAGCAATTGTCCGATACGGTCAGCCTCGTCAAAGCTGCCATCGGCGGCAAAGTGAAGATCGGTGGCGAATTTCAGCCGCACGGACCGGGCGACTTTGCCCTTCAATTGGTGGCGCATGCGGTTTAAGGCAGCCACCGCTTCTGCCGTCTCCACCTGTCCATGGGCTGCCACATAAACCTGCGCATGACGCAAATCTGGGGATGGGCGCACCTCAGAAATCAACACATTTCCCCGGGTCAAAATGGGTTCCTCATGCAGGTCGCCCCGCATCAGCAATTCACCAAGCACGCGCTTGATCAATTCACCAACCCGGAGCTGTCGCTGACTTGGACCCTTGGGGTTCATGGCGTCATTCCTCAGGCGTCGAGTGTCCTGGCGATTGTCTCAACCTCATAGATTTCGATCACATCCCCAACCTGGATATCCTGATAGTTTTCAAAGGCCATCCCACATTCCTGACCAGCATGAACCTCCTTCACCTCATCTTTAAAACGACGCAATGTGGAGAGTGTGCCCTCATGGATCACCACGGAATCACGGATCAGGCGGACCTTAGCAGACCGTTTGGCCATGCCCTCTGAAATCCGGCAACCCGCCACCCTACCGGTTTTGGTGATGTTGAATACCTGCAGAATTTCTGCATTGCCGAGGAAGGTTTCCCGCAATGTTGGCGCGAGCATGCCCTCCATGACTGCCTTGATGTCATCAACCAGGTCATAGATCACGTTGTAATAACGAATTTCCACCTGATCCCGCTCAGCCATTTGTCGGGCCGGCGCATTGGCCCGCACGTTAAAGGCAAGAATGGGCGCATCAGAAGCGCTACAGAGCGTCACATCGGATTCCGTGACGCCACCCACACCGGCATGGAGAACCCGCACGGCAACTTCATCCGTGCCCATTTTTTCCAATGCCGCAATGATCGCTTCCGAAGAACCCTGAACATCGGCCTTCACAAGCACCGGCACTTCCTTGCGTTCGCCTTCTTTGAGCTGACTCATCAACTGATCAAGGGATTTGGCCACGGGCGTGTTGATCCGGTCACGTTCTTTGCGCTGGCGGTATTCAACGATCTCCCGTGCCCGACCTTCGCTATCGACCACGGTGAATTCATCGCCGGCACTGGGTGCTTGGTTGAGACCAAGCAATTCCACAGGCTCCGATGGCCCCGCTTCTTCGACGCGTGCACCATTATCTGCCACCAAAGCACGAACCTTACCCCAGGCAGCACCAGCAACCACAATATCACCGGTACGCAGGGTACCGCTTTGGATCAGCATGGTGCCGACGGCACCACGACCACGATCCAGCTGGGCTTCCACCACCACTCCTCGGGCTGGGCGATCGGGGTTGGAGCGCAATTCCAGCAATTCTGCTTGCAACAACACAGCCTCTTCCAATTTGTCCAAACCCTGGCGCTTGAGGGCAGAGATTTCCACATCAAGGATCTCGCCCCCTATGGATTCCACGTATATTTCATGCTGAAGCAATTCATTGCGCACGCGGCTTGGGTCCGCATCGGGCTTATCCATCTTATTGATGGCCACAATCACAGGCACCCCGGCGGCCTTCGCATGGGAAATCGCCTCAATAGTTTGAGGCATCACACCATCATCCGCAGCCACCACCAAAATCACGATGTCTGTAACCTTCGCACCCCGGGCACGCATGGAGGTAAAGGCTGCATGGCCAGGTGTGTCGATGAAGGTAATCCGATCGCCCCCATCGGTCTCCACTTGATAGGCACCGATATGCTGGGTGATGCCACCGGCTTCGCGGGCAACAACTGCCGTTTCGCGAAGCGCGTCCAACAAGGATGTTTTGCCATGGTCCACATGACCCATGACCGTCACAATAGGTGCACGTGGGTAAAGATCACCATCTTCTTCCACTTCCGCCTGGAGGCCTTCTTCCACATCGGAATCGGCAACCAACTTCACCCGGTGCCCCATGGTCTCCGCAATCAATTGGGCGGTTTCATTGTCAATCACCTGATTGATGGTTGCCATCACGCCCAGCTTCATCAATTCACGGATCACGTCTGCCGCACGTTCAGCCATGCGGTTGGCAAGTTCCTGAACAGTGATAACCTCTGGGATCACCACATCCCGGGTAACCTTTTGGCGGGGCTCGTTGGATATTTGCTTTTTCTGCTGACGCTCACGCTGGCGCCGCATGGCGGCCATGGAACGCTGACGCTCACCATCATCATTGAAGGCGTTGGTCACTGATAACTTACGCTGACGCTGCCTTGGTTCAACCTTGCGTGATGGGGTGGCTTTTGCTTCCTCATCATCCCGGGCTTTGGTTTTGTTTCGTGGCGCCTGACTTGGGGCAAGGGCAACGGGGTCTGGGATCACATCTGCTGGCGGGGTAATATCCGGGCTGCGGGGGGCGCGTGGTTTTGCGGCTTGGCTCAGGGGCGCTTCGGCTTTACGCACAGAATCGGGGCCAGAACGCCGTGCTGGTCGCTCGTCTTTTGGCTCAGCTTCTTGTTGCTCTGCCTTAGCCTGCTTTGCTTTTTCAGCTTCCGCGGCTGCGCGCGCGGCCGCTTCTTCCTCTTCACGAATGCGCTTGGCTTCCAGCTCTGAGGCCTTTGCCTCACGATCCTTGGCCTCTGCGTTACGGCGGGCATCATTGGCCTGCTGCAAACGTTCCAAAGCAGAACTGCCACCGCCGGTCTTTGATTTTTCAAGAACCTTTTGGCGGGTTTCCCATTCCTGCTTGGTTAACCCACCAGGATATGTCTTCTGGGCGGCCTGTTGGTCGCGATTGCCTGCGGGCTCGCCGGGTGTGACCACTTTTTTTCGTTTGCGCTGGACCACAACGGTTGAAGCGCCGGAACCGCCGCGTGCACCGCCACCGCCAGAACCAGGGCGCAGCGACAAAGTCTTGCGCGCACCAGATTTGGCAATGTTCTTTTCATCATCATCACTCATATTTGTCGTTCCAGCCTGTCTTTCAAAAATTCTTGGTCCATGGCCCCATTCAGGGCCTCGAGACGGGCAACTTCCCCGTAGATCTGCGTTGTGAGGCGTGAAGAGGTCAACCCCACATGCACCACATGTTCCTCACCCAGGCATGATGCAAGCGATGCGGAATCAAAATGGCGCAACACCGGAACATCCCTGTCCAAAGATCTGAGCTTCCTCAGCCCATCCTCCGCGCCATCGCTGGCATGGAAGAAAATTTCGTAGGGCCCACCGGCTTTGAGCTTGTGAAAACCCTGCACCAGCAGCCCAGCTTTGCGTGCCATTCCCAGAAGGGACAAAACACGTTGGCGCAAAAGCTCTGCAATCGCTTGCACCTCGCTTGGCGCCATGGCCGGCATGTCGCGGGCAAGTCGGGGTGCTTTTGTGGCCATATTTGGCAGGCAACCAGCATGCACCCAATAACCCCGCCCTGGCAACTTTTGGGCCAAATCAGCAACCAAACCCTTCTCAGCTGTTGGTTTGGCCACCATGCGTATCATCACGGCCGGTTGATCATGACCAGCGCAAATGATGCAGCGCCGACTTCCGGCCTCTTTCTCAGGCTTGCTGATGGGTTCAGGCCTCCTCTTCCTCCGCCAATTCTTCTGCGTCGGCCGCCTCAACACTTGCAACATAGGCTTCAAGGTCATCCTCGGTCATCCAACCCATCGCAATACGCGCCCTGATCACCAACATCTCCGCATCTGCCAAATCGAGCATGCCGCCAAGAATCGGTGGCTCACCATCTTCCCCGGTTGCCAATTCTTCTGCCACCAGGCCTGCAAAATCCTCCAGGCTCTTAATGTCGGCCCCCACCAAGGCCAACAACATGGTTCCAGACAGGCCCTCAAATGCAACCAGATCCTCAGAAGCGCCAGCTTCCCTGGCTTCTTCACGGCGCTGGTTTTCAACTTCATCAAGGTAATTGCGGGCCCGTTCCTGCAGGGCCTCGGCCAATTCCTCGTCGAACCCATCGATGGCCGCAATTTCTTCCGGCGCCACATAGGCCACTTCCTCAATATCGGTGAAGCCCTCGGAGGCCAAAAGCTGGGCAACCATTTCATCAACATCCAGGGCATCGGTGAACAATTCGGTGCGCTGTCGGAATTCTTCCTGGCGTCGTTCGGATTCTTCTTGTTCGGTGAGGATATCAATTTCCCAACCGGTCAGTTGGCTGGCCAAACGAACATTCTGGCCACCACGCCCAATGGCGATGGAGAGATTGTCGTCGGGGACCACCACTTCCATGCGGCCGGCATCCTCGTCCATAACCACCTTGGCAACATCGGCCGGGGCCAGGGCATTCACAATGAAACTGGCGGTGTCCTCGGTCCAATTGATGATGTCAATTTTCTCGCCCTGCAATTCGTTCACAACGGCCTGAACCCTTGAACCACGCATACCCACGCAAGCCCCCACAGGGTCGATGGAACTATCACGTGACAATACCGCAATCTTGGCCCGACTGCCGGAATCCCGGGCAACCGCCTTGACCTCAATGATGCCCTCATAGATTTCAGGGACTTCCATGGCAAACAATTTGGACATGAATTCAGGCGCAGTCCGTGACAAGAAGATCTGGTGGCCGCGGCCCTCATTTGTGACCTTATTAATGATGGCACGGAAGCGGTCGCCAACCCGGAATACCTCCCGACGGATCAATTGCTCCCGGCGGCAAATAGCTTCGGCCCGACCAAGGTCCACAATGACATGGCCATATTCTACCCGGCGGACAACGCCATTGATCACCTCTCCAACGCGGTCTTTAAATTCTTCATATTGACGCTCACGCTCGGCATCACGAACCCTTTGCACAATAACCTGCTTGGCCGATTGCGCGGCGATCCGGCCAAAGTCCAACGGCGGCAGTTCCTGAATAATAAAACCACCCACATCGAGATCTGGATGGGTTTTGCGGGCATCTTCCAAAAGAATTTGCTGGGCGGGGTTTTCCACCTCATCCACAACCTCGGTGAAACGCTGCAAGGCAATGGAGCCGTTTTTCTCATCAATTTTGGCACGGATGTCGTTCTCCACACCATAACGTGAACGGGCTGCGCGCTGAATGGCCTCTTCCAAGGCCTCAATCACGATGGCTTTATCAATGGACTTTTCCCGTGCGACCGCGTCAGCGATCTGCAAAAGCTCCAACCTATTGGCGCCAACCATGCTCATTCTTCTTCTCCTTCATTAACGGCCTGGGCTGCCTCATGGGCACGCCTCGCCTGTTCCATCAGATCGTCATTCATCACCAATTTGCCCCGGGCGATATCCTCGTAAAATAGCCGGGCTGGGCCGTCTTCACCATCCAACTCCACCCATTGACCTCCATCATCGGCCAACAAACCCTTCAACCAACCCCGATGATGCCGTCGGCCGTCTTGGTCTGGTCGATGAAGGTCAATTTTAACCTCATAACCCGCCCAATGGGCATAATCCTTTGCCCGGGTGAGCGGGCGGTCGATACCGGGCGAGGAAACCTCCAAATTGTAAAAACCCTGGATGGGGTCTTCCACATCAAGAAGCGCCGAAGCCTCCCGGGAAATGGCCTCACAACCACCCACATCCATGCTTCCATCGGGCCGTTCAGCCATGATTTGCAACGTGGCGCCCTTGCCCTGGCCCATGATCCTGATACGAACCAACTCATAGCCCAGGTCCTCGACCATGGGCGTGAGCAAAGCGGCAATTCGTTCTTCCAATGGGTTTGATGCAATCATCGACCATCAGCCCTTAACAATTCCAACAAGCCAACCCCATCATGCCAACAAAAAAGGCGGGGCCCCGATTTTTCGAAGCGCCCACCTCCAACATTTGAGGTCCAGCAATCACATGGCTTATGTCATGCCATGGCGGTTATTGGCAAGGCCATCAGCGCCGCTGAAACGTCAGGTAGCAGGGTTTCCGGCCATCTCGTAATGCCTTGGCTTCATAACGGGTTCCCGGCCAACCTGGAAATGCCTCATGCCAACAGCCCGCATGGTCAACCTGCCAGGACAATTCGGGGACGTGAAGCTGATGGCGCAGAACCCATGAGATGTAGTCAGGGATATCTGAAGCCACCTGCAACAGGCCACCAGGCCTTAAGCAATGGGCGATTGCCCCTAAGGTGTCTTCTTGCAAAAAACGTCTTTTGTGGTGGCGCAACTTTGGCCATGGGTCAGGATAAAGCACCATGGCCCTGGCCAATGACCCTTTGGGAAGATGGGCCAAAACCTCCCGTGCATCGCCTTCATGCAGGCGGATATTGGTAAGGTTATGCGCGACCACCGCCCGCACCATTTTGGCCATGCCATTTTCAAAAGGTTCCACCCCAAGGAAATTGCTGTTGGGATCTTCAAGGGCCCGTGCAAGAAGATGTTCGCCACCGCCAAAGCCAACTTCCAAAACCAGGTCGCCAGCCTGATCAAATAATGCCACAGGATCAATTGGCTTTGGGCCCATGCCCCCAAAGATATCCAAACGAGCATAATGTTCTTGGTAGGTCTGGGCCAAATGGGCGCGCAGGGGCTTTCCTTTACGCCGACCATAAAGGGTTTTGCCTATTTGTTCTTTTGGCCCCTGATCCATGGTACCAACCCCAACATCACCAACCAAGCGGCGACAATAGGCACAAGCACCCATTCCCCAAACTTGGCAAACAGGCTCGGGGCATAGCGTCCTGGAAGCTTATCTTCAACCAGTCCCTCCAATTGCAACCCCAAAGACGAGACAATCCCACCCCTGGCATCGATGATCGCGGAAATCCCGGTATTGGCAGCACGCAGCACCGGCAAACCGGTTTCCATGGCCCGAAATCTGGCAGCCATCAAATGTTGGTGGGGTCCATTGGAGGTGCCAAACCAAGCATCATTGGTCACGTTAACCAGAAAGTCATCATCCCCTGCCCGACCTTCAGGAAATGCCGCCTCAAAACAAATCAAAGGCTGGGCAGACAAATTGCTTTGGGGCAAAACGAGCCCATGACGCCTGCTGCCAACCTCAAAATCGACCTTCATGGGAAACAATTTATCAAGCCCTAGGGGCTCCAAAAATCGTCGGAAGGGTAATGCTTCGCCAAAAGGCACCAACCTTCTTTTGCTGTAGGAACCAACAACCTCACCCTGTCCATCAAGTGTGATTAAGGCATTGCGTACCTGGGTTTGTTCGGGGTCCAAAAAAATCAATTGCCCACCCAAAAAATCATGCCCCCCATCACCCACTTCCATGATGTCACGGCGCAATTGGGGGTTGCGCATGATATCCAACGGCAGGGCATTTTCGGGGAAAACCAGGATATCAAATTTTCCAGGCTGATCTGCCAAGCCCAATATCCTTGCCACATGGGCGTCACGCAGGACCCGAACCCATTTTAAATCCTGGGGGATGGATGGCTGGACAATGCGAATTGTTTCCTCGCGCTCGGCAGGCGCGTCGCGCTGGTTGCCCCATAAGGCAAAGCCCGCCAACAGGAACAAGGGCAGAAGCGAAAGTTGGTAATAACGACGGGAAACTGCCCAAACAAATGCAAGCAAGAAGGGCCCCAGAAGCAAGGGAAGGCCATGGCTGCCAGCCAAATAGACCCATTGATCAAGACCGGTATCGGCAAGAGCATAGGCCTGCAAATTCCATGGAAAACCGCCAAGGATCACCCGTCGCAGCAATTCACCCAGGGACAAAGCGAGGATGGCACGCGCTAAGCTTGCCAAAAAACTTCCACCCCTGCGCCACACCAGCAAGAACGCAATCAGGTCTGTCAGGGCCAAGACCAAGCCCAACAGCACCACCGAGGCATGGCGCAGATGACCAAAGCGCTCAGCATCCACAAGAAAAGCCTCGCCAACCCATGCCACCCCTGCGCCGTGGGCAATCAGGCCTGCAAGCAATAAGGCCAGTGATAATGACCAACGTTGGTGGGACAACCAAACGACCATGCCAAAGGCAAGCCATGTCAGAAAAAAAGAGGGCCAAAATGGGTCAGGAGCATGGCCTGCGATGCGGATGAGCCCCGCAGCGGGGGCCAGCAGAACAAACACAAAAAGCAGCCTGAAACGGCTTAACATCATTCTTCCTTGCCGGCCCCGGTGGTGCTTGCACCGATCCTGTTGATCCGAACCCGTTTGATGCGCCGCGCATCGGCATCTTCAACCACGATTTCAAAACCAGCTTCGACCGCTGGGATAATCTCACCGCGCACCGGGATCCGACCGGTGAGTGAAAAAACAAGACCGCCCAATGTGTCCACCTCATCCTTCATCTCGTCGGTAAGGTTCACACCGGTAAATTCCTCAAATTCTTCCAATTCAAGACGGGCATCAGCGACATAAGAAAGCGGGCCCTCTTTCCTGATCAAATCCACATCCTGGGTGTCATGCTCATCTTCAATTTCGCCAACAACCTGCTCCACGAGATCCTCCAGCGTCACCAACCCATCGGTCCCGCCATATTCATCAATGACCAAGGCCATATGGATGCGCGTGGCCTGCATTTTGTTGAGCAAATCCAATGCCGTCATGGATGGGGGCACAAAGAGAATTTCACGGCGTACCCGGGAAAGTTTGAATTTTTTGTCCCCGGCCTCGGCATGGCTTATCAAATCCTTCACATGCACCAAGCCCGTGGGGTTATCGAGGCTGCGCTGGTAAAGCGGCATGCGGGAATGGCCGGAGCTTTTGAAATCAGCCACCGCATGCTGGTAATCTTCTTGATCATCAAGCGCCTGAATTTCAGCCCGCGGCACCATCAAATCCTCAATTCTTATCCGCGCCAAAGTCAGGACATTAATGATCATGGCCCGCTCTTCGCGGCTGAGGCTTGCCTCTTCAACAAGCTCCTGGATTTTGGCCCGCTGAAGTTCCGGGGTCTCCGGGGCACCCAGACCCAGCAAATTTCTCAAACTGGACACATTCATGCCACCACCCCCCCATCATAGGGGTCGGGGATGCCAAGGCCCGCAAGAATCATCCGTTCGATTTCTTCCATTTGGGCGGCCTCATCTTCATGACCATGGTCATGACCCAACAAATGCAAAAGACCATGGAGCATGAGGTGGGTGGCATGATCAGCCAGGCTTTTTTCCTGGACTGATGACTCTTGCGCCAACCGATCATAGGAAAGGACCACGTCACCAAGCCCCAATGCCGCCTGAAACTCAGAGGGCGTGGGAAAGGCCAGCACATTGGTCGGGGCATCTTTCCCCCGAAATTTTGCATTTAAGGCCTGCACATCCTCATCATTGGTCAAGAAAAGGTTGGCTTGAAACCCCTCGGTCAATTGTTTCAGAAAGCCGGCAAAACGTTCTTCCATCAAGGGCCTTAGCGATTCCCAACGCGGATCACTAGGCGACCCGTCACCTTCATTGGTCATGACAGCAGCTTGCCCTCCGCCTTGGCATAGGCCTTCACAATGCGTTCCACCAAGGGATGGCGCACAACATCCTCATTGGTGAACCGCGTATGGCCAACACCTTTGACATTGGACAACAGATCCACCGCCTCCATCAAGCCCGACTTGGAGCCCAGGGGCAAATCCACCTGGGATGGATCACCGGTGATGGCCATGCGGCTATTTTCACCAAGCCTTGTCAGGAACATCTTCATCTGGACGGGCGTGCAATTCTGAGCCTCGTCAAGGATCACAAAGGCATTGGCCAGGGTTCGGCCGCGCATGAATGCCAAAGGTGCGACTTCGATTTCACCTGATTCCAACTTCCGAGACACCTGCTCGGCGGGCATCATGTCATACAAAGCGTCATAAAGAGGACGAAGATAGGGGTCGACCTTTTCGCGCATGTCACCGGGCAAAAAGCCTAAGCGCTCACCGGCTTCGACGGCGGGGCGGGAAAGGATCAAACGGTCTACATGGCCATCAAGCAGCATGGCGGCGGCCATGGCCACGGCAAGATAGGTTTTGCCCGTGCCTGCAGGGCCGATGCCAAAAACAAGCTCATTTTCCTGCAAATGTTGAAAATAGGCCGCTTGGTTTTCTGATCTTGGTTCGATTTGGCGCCGCCGCACCGCAACCTTACCGCCATCACCCCCACCAGAAAACTGGCTGCCCCGGTCAAATTCCTGGGCGGCAATGGAACGGCCCGAAGCAAGTTTGTCATAATTTTTGCGCAAGATGCCAGCGGCTTTTTCACATGCTTCCATATCACCGGAAAGATGGAGCTGATTGCCCCGGGCCACGATTTGGATATTGAGGGATTTTTCCAGCTTCACCAGGTTGGCTTCATGTTGGCCAAACAGCTCTGGAAGATGCTTGTTGTCCTCGAATTCGAGAATATTGCCTGGCTCAGGCATGGGTGGCTTTTTTTTATCCTTGCGGCTCAATGATCTACCCCTGAACGCCGCGCGGCCAAAGAATGGCTCTGCACGCCAATGATATCGACAGGCACCATCTTGCCAATCTCATCTGCTTGTCCGTCAAAAAACACTGGCTGTAGGTAGGGCGAACGGCCCACGAGCTGACCCTCATGGCGCCCTGGCTTTTCCACCAACACATCCATGGCATGGCCCACCAACGCTTCCGCGAAGGTTGTTGTTTGTTGCTGCAATTCATCCTGCAAAATCTGCAACCTGGAAGCCTTCACCGAATCGGGAACCTGCATGGGCATTACTGAACCCGGTGTACCCGGTCTGCGGGAATATTTAAAGGAAAAGGCTTGCACATAACCAATTTCTTTGACGACCTTCATGGTCTCATCAAAATCCTCATCGCTCTCACCGGGAAAGCCCACAATAAAATCAGAGGATAAGGCCAGATCCGGACGCAAAGCACGAATTTGGTCGATGATCCTGCGGTAGCCGTCCACATCATGACCCCGGTTCATGGCATCCAAGATTTTGTTGGAACCAGATTGGATGGGAAGATGAAGATAAGGCATCAAAGCCGGTACCTGGCCATGGGCAGCAATCAAATCATCATCCATGTCCTTGGGATGGGAGGTTGTGTAGCGGATGCGTGCAATATTGGGGATGTCTGCGATTTCCCGGATGAGGCGACCCAGCCCCCATTCCCCGGCCTGGCCCCCACCGGGGGCTTCGCCATGATATGCATTCACATTCTGACCAAGCAACGTCACCTCACGCACACCTTGATCGGCCAGCTCCCTTATTTCTTGAAGAATGGCTGCGGCTGGTCGGGATGCCTCTGCACCCCTGGTGTAGGGAACAACACAGAAGGTGCAGAATTTGTCACAACCTTCTTGAACCGTCACAAAAGCCGTTGGGCCCGTGACCTGACGGGCCACAGCAATCTCATCAAATTTTGATTCCGCCGGAAATTCTGTATCCAGCACCGAGCCACGTTCCCGCTCCTGTCGGGCCAATAATTCTGGCAAACGGTGGTAGGATTGAGGGCCCACCACAATATCCACCGCGGGGGCGCGGGCAATAATTTCTGCACCCTCGGCCTGGGCCACACATCCAGCAACGGCAATTTTCATGTCGCCATTGCCGCGTTGCCTGATGTTGCGCAAACGGCCAATGTCTGAATAGACCTTCTCAGCGGCTTTTTCACGTATATGGCATGTGTTGAGGATCACCAGATCCGCCTGATCTGGCTGACTGGTCACTTCATACCCCATGGGTTTGAGCAGGTCGGCCATGCGTTCTGAATCATAGACATTCATCTGACAGCCATAGGTTTTGATATGAAGCTTGCGTGGGTTCGGCACAATTTGGTCCTTAAAAGTTAAGCGATGCGCGCGAAGTCAACTTTCTTGCCTGCATGACGGCGCAAGGTTTCAAGACTTGCCACTATCTGCTCATGGCTCATGCGGGCAAGTCTTTTGCGGTCATGATCCCGGGCATAGATGGGTTCATGGATATGGACCGAAACATCCACCGGGCCCAGTTTAAAGAAATCCCAAACATGGGGCAACAAATCCATATCGGCATACCAGCCCACGGTGGGATGGTCGTCACGCCCGATGGGCATTCCATAGCGCCGACGGTAACAAACCGTCACGGGATAAACCGGCATGTCTGGAAATTTTTCTGCAACCGAAAACAATGAGGAGCGAAAAGGAAGGACATGGATGCCCCGTCCGGAGGTACCCTCGGCAAACACCATCATGGTGGCGCCCATGGCCAAGCGCTCGCTTATTTCATCGCGCTGTTGGGCCAATTTTTTCTCCCGCTTGCGGCTGATGAAAACCGTTCGCTGCAGGCGCGCCAGAATATTAAAAAACGGCCATTTGTTGATCTCGGCCTTGGCCACGAAAGACAAGGGGCAAATGGTGGACAGAACTGGAATATCTAACCAGCCCTGATGATTGGCCACCATGAGACCCCCACCTTTGCGGGGCTTGGTTCCTGTGATGGTCACGCGCACACCCATCATCCGAAGAAGAGAGCCATGGAACCATACGGGAAAGCTGCGCGACCATTGGGGCGCAAAGCGTTTGTTAAAAGCTTGAATGGGCATGCAGAGCAGGATCCACATGACCGAGGTGAACGCCAACCGCGTCGCACGGATCCTGCCCATCGACATTATGCCTTTTTGCGCTTGGCACCCAGGCCGATCTGCTTGGCCACTTCCTGGCGGCGCTTGGTGTAGCTCGGGGCCGTCATGGGATGTTCTTTGGAAAGGCTCCAGCGGGCACGATAGGCTTTCTCATCCAGTTCATGGGCGGACATCAAATGCCGTCGCAGGGTTTTCATGCGGGCACCACATTCCAAACAAACAACCACATCTTCCTCAACTGATTCCGATACAGGCACCGCCGGCTCTAGGGCTTGCTTGGGTGGTTGGGTCACTGGCTTTTCAGCCGATTTTTCACCTGCTGGTGCTTCGGCAATTGCCTTTTGCTGTCTCTTGGTTGGGCTCTTGGGCATGATCGGGGCATGCGTATCTTGGGCTAAGCCATGGCCACTCAAGGCGGTTCGCGTGGCAGCCACAAGGCCTGGAAGCTGGGCTTGGTCGACTTGATTGGTTGTCACATAGGCAGCCAAAATCTCGGAAACGGCATCAAGAAGGGCAAGTTCTAGTTCCGTGTTGGTCACATGTTCGGTCAAAAGACACTCCGTTACAGCAAAAATAAAGTATTAATGGTGGAATTGGTTGCAGGTCATAACATAGGCATCGCAAGTATTGCCAGTGTCTTTGTCTTGATAATATTTTTTTCTTGTGCCCACTACTTTAAAGCCAAATTTATGATACAAATAATACGCTGTATTGTTTTTCACCGAAACTTCCAAAAACAATTGGGTTACCCCAAGTCTGTGATGAAGATGTTCCATGGATGCGGCCAGCAGAAGACTACCTAAGCCCTGGCCTTGGGACCCATCAAGGACATGAAGCCAAAGCAATTCCGCCTCTGGTGCCAAAACCCGCCACCAACATAATGCTTGATGATCCAAAACCATCACAACATCCGTGGCCCCCACATCACCATGCGGCGCATCATGGGCCCGCAAAGCCTTGTTGGCAGCACACCCATCAAGAATTTTTGGGGCCATCAACTCAGCCATGGTGGCCGGGCAGCTGGTGTTGCATCGGGTGGACGCACATAAAGTGGTTTGGGCGGCAGCATTGGGCATGGTCTGTCAAAAAAAGCCCCAGGGGAGAGCCCTGGATGCTCATTAATCAAAAACACCCCCATGGGTGGCTCCACAACCAAATGGGGCTCTTCCAAAAAGCCTTCCCGGGTTGGCCGCGCCACGATCATGTCCTTACCGCCTTGGGAAAACCCCAGAAGTTGGTCGTCATTATCTGTCACAAGATGAAACAAGCTGGTGGATTCTAAGGGAATGTTTAAGGCCCTGGACAGGCCCTGACCATAGGCAAGACCTGACCTAAGGGACGTAAAACCCCCTGGCCCGACACAGACCCTAACCATGTTGATGTCATCAAAGGACCCACCACATTGGGTCAATAATTTCTGAACAATGCCGGGCATTTCTTCGGCAATGGCCTTGCCCAGGCTTTGGGAGATGGTTTGGGCGCCGGTATTTAGGATAACGGCATGGGCAAAACCCGCCGTTTGAAGCCCCAAGCGCATCACAATCAGACCTGACGGACTTCCACCACGTCGGGAACCTGGCGGCGGAGCATGTTCTCAATACCATGCTTGAGGGTCATGGTTGCTGATGGGCATCCCGCACAGGCACCGCGCATGGACAAATAAACGATTCCTTTCTCGAAGCCTTTCAACTCCACATCACCGCCATCCCGGGCCACGGCGGGCCGGATGTAGGTATCAATGACCTCACGGATTTGGGCCGTGACCTCATCATCATCTGCAAAAGTTTCTGCCTCGGTGGCGTCTGCAGCGACCACCGGTTGCCCGGACATAAAATGATCCATGATCGCACCCAACACCGAAGGCTTGAGATGAAGCCACTCCCAGTCATCTGCCTTGGTGACCGAAACAAAATCACCCCCCAAATACACCCCCGTAACGCCAGAAATTGCCATCAGGCGCCCCGCCAAGGGCGAGGGATCACAATCCTCACCAAGGGCAAATTCCATGGGCTGGCCCGGCGCCACATCCTGGCCCGGCAAAAATTTGACCGTGGCTGGGTTGGGTGTGTCCTCGGTTTGGATAAACATGCTCACTCCTCGGGTTCGCTGTTAGGTTAATTCGTCAATTTGTTGGTCGGTCAGATGGCCTGGTACAATGGATATGGGAACCCGAAGCCCGCCTGACAATTCGCCAGCAAGGCTTTTGACCAATGGGCCTGGACCCTCACCTTCAATACTTGCGCCCAAAACCAGAATTCGCACGGCATGGTCATCATTCATCTCGCCAAGCACTTCGTCATGCATGCGCCCCTCACGAATGACATATTCCACCGGAATATCAGAAATCTCATGAATTTCGTTCGCCAAATTGGTCAGCAATTCTTCCGCCGCAGCCCGGGCTTCATCCCGCATCATCTGCTTGACCCCCAACCAATGCTCAAAGGAAGGTTCATCAAGCACCGAAAGCAGCTTCACAAGCCCTTCGGTGCGTTCTGCCCGTCTTATGGCAAAACGAAGCGCCTTTCGACATTCCGGCGTGTCATCCACCACCACCATGAATTTTCGGGCTTCTTTAAACAATTCTGACCCCTATGAATATTCTTGACATGCCCATTCAGGTCCATTTCGACATCCGCCACCGATTATGGCGATGCTCGGGAAAAAACACAAATAGCTTAGGCAGAAAGGCCCATGCGTTGATACACCATGTCCCTGGTTTCCCTTGCGATGGCCGAGGCCCTTTCCCCGCCATCGGCCAGGATCTTATCAATGGCTTCAGGGTCTGATTTTAAGCGCTTCATTTCACTGGTGATCGGCGCCAAATGAGCCAATAAGGCTTCGGTTAAGGCCGGCTTAAAACTGGAAAAGGGCGCACCGCCATATTCCGCCAGAATTTCAGCCATGCTCCGACCCGTCACCGCTGCCATGATACCCACCAAATTGCGGGCCTCAAGGCGCCCTTCAAGCCCGTCAACCTCGCTGGGTAATGCTTCTGGATCCGTCGTGGCTTTGCGGATTTTTTGG
>DKOD01000154.1 GCA_002469865.1 Alphaproteobacteria bacterium UBA7371
TCGACGAATTGCTTGAAGATTCTGGTTATGACGTGGCGGTGGTGCGGGCGAGATTACAAAAAGATGACGCCGAGATCGAACAAATCTTGCAAACCATCGATGGCATCGCCCTCAAGATGGGTGTGCGTGGGACCCCAGCATTTATTGTCACACCCAAAACAGGTTTGGCGAGCCTGGTTCCTGGCTATGTGGATGTGGGGCAATTGCGCAACGCCATCCCAAACTGAGACAAGTCAACTAGCGTCCTTCAGATCGATGATTATTTGTTGTTGCATGGCATTTTTGGGCCGCAACACTTACGGCCCAAATTTTTTTAATCGCAACATCATTTCGTGGGGGGCCAATGAAAAAAGAAAACCTCAATTCCGCACCATGGACGGAGAAAGAAAAAGCTGAGCTGGCAAGATTATGGCTTATGCAAATACCAGTCCGGATTATCGCCGAACAGCTTCAAAGATCCCCAAGCGCTGTGGTTAGTGGGGCCTGGCGCCTGCAATTGCCACGCCAGGATGAAGTAAGCTTGCATCAACATTTACTTCGATCCTGCCTCAAATGCCAAAAATCTTTCTGTTCCCAAGGCAAACATAACCGCATTTGCGACCCCTGCCGCGCGCACCCGACAAGAAGCATGCTGGATCATATTTTTGTTGCTTGAACCACATCAGAAGTCGCCGACATTTTTACGCAAAAAACCGACCGGCTTTGTTGCCGGTCGGTTCCATGAAAGTCCCCTCAACACCCCCTATGGTCAGGGATTTTCCTAAGACGTGTTCCTCCCGCCGCGAAGTTTATCGCTACTTTCGTCGACAGCGACAATAGAACCCAAAAGAAAAAAAAAGGTCAAATATTTTTTTTAAAAACCTAGATCTCAGCCGTCGGCCAAATAAATTCTTCTCCCTCCCCGACCAACATCAAACATATTCCAGCAACAACAGGAAGAACCACATCAAGTAATTGATTTTGCTTTGAAACGGCCCTCAAAAAACCAATAATCAAGCCCACCAAACCTGCAAGACTAATCATGTTGGAAGGACCCAAATGACCAAGTAAGGGTGCGACCGTAAGGACCAAGATGCCCGGCACAATCCGCCTTCCTGCAGCTTCGCCCTGGCCCAAAAGCCCGGCCATGACCAAAACCAAACCAATAAGCGCCAACATGACAGGTAAGAATTGGGTGATCATTGTCATGGGATAATCTTTTAAAAAGTAAGGGCGCCATTCTGGGCTGTTAGGATCCAACCACCCCGACCATCATGTTCAATAGTCTTTACCTTTCCCAACCCATCGAGCTGATCGCCTGGACGCACCTCGGTCAAGCCATCCTGACCCTTGCGATCAAGCCAGGCACGTCCGGGCATGGCTGCCCGAATTCGCCAGCTATTGGGTTGTTGGGTTTTGTTTCTGCTTGCTGGCTTCTGGGCCTCACTATTTTTTTGGCCGCAGCCTGGCTTGGCAATTTTTGTTCCGGCAAGCTGGGCCAATTCATGAAGTTTAGAAAGTTTGCCAACATCCTGATCAATTCGCCCAGAAAAGGATTCCCAAGCCGCAATGGTCCTTGGCCCCACCACGCAATCAATCCCACCCGTGTCATAACCAAGCCTCGTTAAGGAATATTGAAGTTGGCCAACATCATGGGCTTCATCCACCGGCAGGCTTTGCTCTTCCGCACGATATTCGGATCGCTGTTCCAAGCTTGCCAAGCGCTCAAGGACAGCCGCCCATTGGCTGGGTTCGAGGAAATTTTCCACCTCTGTCTTTGTGGCTTGGGGCAGGGGCGTTTTTTCTAACAAACTGAGCCTTTTGCTCATCTTGGCCAAACCAGTCTGCAAATCTTTTGTTTGGGGGGACTCGTTAAGATTGATATGCAAACCATAGGCGCTTGCAGCCAGAGCAATTCCCGAGACCATAAGACTGGCTGCCGCCAATAGCGAGATGCCTCTTTTGTTTGTCAGGGGCACTTCTTTCATCATCTACCTCTCCATCTCCAGATATCATGGCGCAATTCCGTTGGGATTTTTTACAAAACAAGCCGCGGTGGCTCCGTAATAAGCACGTGAAGAAGTTGACCCGCGTCCAGGGACTTGGGCGCACCCAGCCTGGTCATCTCGCTGCCAATGGTTTGGGATAAGGTTGAGCCCGCCATATTCCCATAGGCCCCTGCTGCCTGTCGTGCGCCATAGACAGAATTTCCATTGCCATAACGGACCACCTGCTCCGACAGCATGAAGGGCTGCACCAAAAGGCTTGCGGTGTTGATAACGGTTTCTCCAAGCTTGCCCAGAATACGCAAGGGCATGGCGGCAGACCCCATGGTTGTTCGTTGATTTTCCGGGTCAATGGCCATGGCCTTCAAGGCAAAATTTCGTCCGTCAGGCATGGCCAAAAGATCAAAATCGATTCGATAACCATCAGCTTGGGCCAAAAGTTGCCCCCGCAACGTGGCCGGGCCCAGCAAGTGATCATCCAATTGCAGCATGACCGGATAACCCTGTTCAGGACTGATGCCATTGATGAGCCGGCCCTGGAGCCGCACCCCCATCGGCAAATTCACCGGCCGCAAGCCATCGGTTGGTTGAACCTCTTCCACCGCAAGCACCTCAGGCCTTATTATTTGGGGTGTGGCAGTTATCTGTGCGGCCAATTGCTCAAGGTTTGGCATCCGAAAGCCCCGAACCTTTCCATCAATGAAATTCCCTGTTTCCTGCTTTGAAATGGCAGGCATTTGGTCGGGCCTGATTGCGTCAGTTTTGTTGGTTACTTGCCCTTCATCATCCGCCTGAACGGCTGTTAAAGGCCGGGTGGGCATTAGGTCATGATGGGTAAAATCATGGCGCCGGGCCAAATCAGCCTCATGACTTACCAGATCACGGAAGGTCTCTTCTGGCTGTTTGTTCAAAATGTCATCACGATCCGTCAATTGAAATCTATGGACTTGGGCTGCGCCGGGATCACGATCGAAAAGGGGGCCAAGCACAAAAAGTGCGGCCAAAAACATGAACACAAGGCTGCCAAACATGAGCACCAAACCACCCTTAATCACACGCGAAAGAGAAGCATGCATCACCAATTACTCCGATGGCATGAGTGATGTTGGTCCAGACCCATCGGCCAATTCCACGAGGCCATGGATCTGCTTCAAATCGGTGGCAATATGAAGGTGCCAAGGGTCGCCGCGGTCCAGATGCACCACAAGATCAGTCGACATGAACATCTTTTTGGGCAGGAGGCTTACCGCGCCGGTGCCCGAAGCCGTGGCCTCCACATGCAATGCCTCCGGGTCCCCAACAATGACCACCGCCGGGTCTATTGCCCGACCAGATTTGGTGAATAGCAGCGTGGTGATGCGGCCCTGGGCCACCTTGATGGGCGTTGGCCCACGACCCCGTAGCCGTTTGACCCTAGGAAGGATGGCCACATTGGATTGGGGCATGTTGAAGCGTGCTTCCCGTGCCGCATTTGCCAGAGCCTGTTCTTGTTGTCGTGCTTCAGTCTCACCAGGCGATCCCTGCATGATCAAGACATTGGCCTTGGCTGGATCACCCAACATGCCCGTCCCCACCAAAAGCAACATCAACAACATGGATGCCCCTCCATCATTTTCCTTTGAAACCCCATATGGTGGGGGCCCCGAATAAAGCCTGGCCTAAGGACAAAAATAAAACCCTTCATCAGACAAAATATCTGTGGGTAACTTTGGGGATAAT
>DKOD01000062.1:0-584 GCA_002469865.1 Alphaproteobacteria bacterium UBA7371
TTGGTGGCCCGTCGTAATGATGGCGTCTCTTCTGACGCCGCCCTTGTGAATGAGTGAGGCAGACATGGCAGGCAAAAAGAAAACCGTTACCGTGAAACAAATTGGCAGCCCATTACGCCGTGACCATCGTCAGGAAGCCACTTTGGTGGGGCTTGGCCTGAACAAAATGGATCGCGTTCGTGTGCTCGAGGACACCCCATCGGTTCGCGGCATGATTGCCAAAGTCAGCCACCTCGTGGCCGTTGTCGAAGAGAGTTAAGTTAGGGATTTTTGAACATGAAACTCAATGAACTTGCCGATAATCCCGGTGCCCGCAAACCGCGCATGCGCGTTGGTCGTGGTATTGGCTCAGGAAAAGGCAAAACCGCTGGACGTGGTGTCAAAGGCCAAAAGTCACGCTCCGGTGTGGCTATTAAAGGATTTGAGGGTGGCCAAATGCCCATCCATCGCCGCCTTCCCAAGCGGGGCTTTTCCAAGCCCAACCGCCTTCAATTTGCGGAATTGTCCTTAAACAAATTGGTGGCAGCGATTGCCGCCAAGCGAATTGACGTGAGTGGTCAGTTGGGTGAAGAGCAGTTGGTTGC
>DKOD01000062.1:979-9403 GCA_002469865.1 Alphaproteobacteria bacterium UBA7371
GTTGGATCTTCATGTTTCCGGCGTGACCAAAGGTGCACGTGAGTGTATTGAAAAGGCGGGTGGTGCTGTTACCGTTACCCGTATTACCCCTCAAGCCGACGCTGCCAGCGAATAACGGGCGCCGGCAGCACCCTTCGGAGGTCGCATGCCATCAGCTGTTGAGCAGCTTGCTGCCAATTTGGATCTGTCCACACTGGGCAAAGCCAAAGAACTTCGTCAGCGTATCTTGTTTACCCTTGGTGCGCTGATTGTTTATCGTTTTGGGACATTTGTGCCGGTGCCTGGAATTAACCCTGGGGCACTAGCGGATTTGTTCGCCCAGAATTCCCAGGGCATTGTCGGGATGTTCGACATGTTTTCTGGTGGTGCAATTGGCCGTATGGCAATCTTTGCGCTCAACATTATACCCTATATTTCTGCATCGATTATCGTGCAGTTGCTAACCAGTTCCGTTCCTCATCTGGAGGCCCTTAAAAAAGAGGGGGAATCTGGACGCCGCAAAATCAACCAATACACGCGTTATTTGACCGTATTTTTGGCTCTTTTCCAGTCATTTGGTATCGCTGTTGGTCTTGAATCCAGCACGGGTGTGGTCGCCAATCCGGGCCTTTTATTCCAAATTTCCACGGTCGTATCTTTGACCGGTGGCACCATCTTCTTAATGTGGCTTGGGGAACAAATCACCGCTAGGGGTGTGGGTAATGGAATCTCCTTGATCATCTATGCAGGTATTGTGGCCGAACTCCCTACGGCGTTAATTTCAACATTAGAACTTGGGCGCCAAGGCGCGCTTGCCCCGGGCGTTATTGTCACCTTGTTGGTTATGGTTGCCGTGGTGATTTATGTGATTGTGCTGTTTGAGCGCGCCCAGAGAAGACTCCTTGTCCAATACCCGAAGCGCCAACAGGGCAACAAAATGTTCCAAGGCGACACGTCGCATCTACCCCTGAAGGTGAATACCGCAGGTGTTATCCCGGCCATTTTTGCCTCTTCTTTGCTGCTGTTGCCACTGACCTTTGCCAATTTTACCGGCGGTGATTCCGGTGGTGTTATCAACACCGTGACGGCCATTCTTGGCCATGGCCAACCTCTTTATATGGTTGCTTATGCCAGTCTGATTGCATTCTTCTGTTTCTTTTACACGGCGGTTGTTTCCAACCCTGAGGACATGGCCGACAATCTTAAACGCCAGGGTGGGTTCATTCCAGGTATCCGTCCTGGCCCCATGACGGCAAACCATATTGATTTTGTGTTGACCCGTATCACGGTGGTTGGTGCCATTTATCTTGTGGTGATCTGTCTGATCCCTGAATTTCTTATCGCCTTTTATCCAGTCCCCTTCTACTTTGGGGGAACTAGCCTTCTGATTGTCGTCAGCGTAACCATGGATACCGTATCCCAAATCCAGGGGCACATGTTCGCCCATCAATATGAAGGGCTGATTAAAAAATCCAAGTTACGCGGGGGAAAGAAATGAACATAATCCTTCTCGGCCCACCAGGGGCAGGTAAGGGAACACAAGCCAAGCGCATTGTTGAAAAATATGGGCTTGTTCAGCTTTCCACTGGAGACATGTTGCGCGCGGCAGTGGCGAACCAAACAGAGATTGGTTTGCGGGCAAAGGACATCATGGAGCGTGGGGATCTTGTCCCGGACGAGGTTGTGGTGGGCATCATTGCCGAGCGTATTGATGAGCCCGATTGTGGCAATGGATTTATCCTTGATGGTTTTCCGCGCACCGTGGCCCAAGCCGAAGCTTTGGGTGACTTGTTGCACAAACGTGGGCGCAAGATTGATCATGTGATCCAGCTGGAAGTGGATGATGAAGCTTTGGTCGGCCGCATTGAGCAACGGGCCAAAGAAACCGGTGGAGAGCGTAAGGATGACAATGCCGATACCCTGCGTTCTCGGCTTGCGGTGTATCATGAATCCACGGCGCCTTTGTTGCCCTTTTATGCTGCCAAAAATGCCCTGAAGAAGGTCGACGGCATGGCCAGCATGGATGATGTGGCCGTGGCCATTGATAAAATTCTTGTCTAAAGACGTTGTGGCCTTGACGCAAAAGGCCCAGCCAGTATACTCCGCTCCTTCATGATGCGGCGATGGTGAAGCCAGGCAGCGTCTAATTGTTTATAGCCCGCATGTAGGAGTGACGACGTGGCACGTATTGGTGGCGTCAATATACCGACGAATAAGCGCGTACATATTGCGCTTACCTATATCCATGGCATTGGCCCGTTTAATGCCAAGACCATTTGTAATGATTTGAAAATCTCGCCAGAGCGTCGTGTGAATGAACTTTCTGATGCTGAGATTATTCAGATCCGTGAATTTATCGACCGCGAATTTACCGTTGAGGGTGATCTGAGGCGTGAGCGCGCCATGAACATCAAGCGGTTGATGGATCTTGGTTGCTATCGTGGCCTACGCCATCGCCGCAACCTTCCGGTGCGTGGACAACGCACCCACACCAATGCCCGCACCCGCAAGGGACCGGCCAAAGCCATTGCTGGCAAGAAGAAATAAGGATTAACGAGCCATGGCACGTCAGGACAAAACAAGGGTACGTCGCAAGGAGCGGAAAAATATTTCTGCTGGTGTTGCCCACGTTCTTTCCACATTTAACAACACCCTCATCACCATCTCTGATGCACAAGGCAATGCAATTTCTTGGTCATCAGCCGGGGCTTTGGGTTTCAAAGGGTCACGCAAATCAACACCCTATGCCGCCCAGGTTGCCGCGGAAGACGCAGGCAAGAAAGCCCAAGAGCATGGTGTAAAGAGCCTTGATGTTGAAGTTTGCGGCCCAGGTTCTGGCCGTGAAAGCGCCCTGCGTGCTTTGTCTTCGATTGGCTTTGCGATTTCATCAATACGTGACGTGACACCCATTCCCCATAATGGTTGTCGTCCGCCGAAACGCCGCCGCGTTTAAGACCAACATTTTTTCTCACCGCCAAACGCGAAAGAGGTGATTGCAACCATGGATGCCGCAATCTCAAAGAACTGGCTGGAATTAATCAAGCCGACAGAATTAAATGCCCAATCATCACTCGGCAACCGCCGTGCCAAAATCGAAGTAGAGCCTCTTGAAAGGGGTTTTGGTGTTACATTGGGCAATGCCCTACGCCGTGTTCTTCTTTCATCTATTCGTGGTTCTGCCATCACCGCCATTCAGATTGATGGTGTTTTGCATGAATTCTCGTCCATTGCTGGTGTGCGTGAAGACGTCACGGACATTGTGTTGAATGTTAAAGGAATTGCTGTTCGTTGCCAGGTTGAGGGCAGCAAGCGTCTTGTTCTTGATGCCAAGGGTCCTTGTGAGGTTCGCGCTGGCGATATCAAATTGTCCGGTGACATTGAGGTCCTTAACCCTGACCATGTCATTTGCACCCTTGATGAAAATGTCGAGATGCATATGGAATTTGTGGTTGATAGTGGCAAGGGTTACGTTCCTTCGGAAAAAAATAGGAGCGAAGATGCTCCCATTGGCCTTATTCCCATCGATGCGATTTTCTCCCCGGTGAAGCGCGTGTCTTACAATGTGGAAAACACCCGTGTTGGCCAAGGTTTGGATTATGACAAACTCATCTTGGAAATTGAAACCGACGGCACCGTTCTTCCCGAAGATGCGGTTGCTTATGCAGCGCGCATTCTTCAAGACCAGTTGCAGGTATTCATCAATTTTGAAGAAGTTGGTGCTGTGCACGTGCAGCCCGAGCCGCAGGGTATTGATTTTAACCCAGCATTGCTGAAGAAAGTCGACGAACTGGAACTTTCCGTCCGCTCGGCCAATTGCCTTAAGAATGACAATATTGTGTTCATTGGTGACTTGATCCAAAAGTCCGAAGCGGAATTGCTGCGTACCCCGAATTTTGGCCGCAAATCCTTAAATGAAATTAGGGAAGTGCTCGGTCATCTTGGGCTTCATTTGGGCATGGATATTCCTGAATGGCCACCAGAAAATATTGATGATCTTGCCAAGAAATATGATGAGCCTGGTTACTGATTATTAGCCCGGCACCAAACGAAGGAAGAACCGATGCGTCACGGAAATGCACTGAGGAAACTGAACCGCACACACTCGCACCGAAAGGCGATGTTTGCCAATATGGCTGCAGCCCTTATTAAGCATGAGCAAATCAAGACCACCTTGCCAAAGGCTAAGGAGCTTAGGCCCATTGTGGAGCGTCTTGTGTCTTTGTCCAAGCGCGGTGATCTTCACGCGCGTCGTTTGGTTGCCTCCCGCTTGCGTGACCGTGACATGACTCGGAAGCTTTTTGATGTGTTGGGCCCGCGTTACGAAGAACGTCCAGGTGGCTATATCCGCA
Organism: Alphaproteobacteria bacterium UBA7371; assembly: GCA_002469865.1. Lineage (GTDB taxonomy): Bacteria > Pseudomonadota > Alphaproteobacteria > UBA8317 > UBA8317 > UBA8317. The sequence continues at coordinate 5,308 of DKOD01000062.1, forward strand.
TCATGAAGGCAGGTTTCCGTTATGGCGACAATGCACCCATGGCGGTGATTGAATTTGTGGATAGGGACATCGAAGCCAAAGGTCAGGATTCGGGTCCTGTGGAAGTGGTTGAGGAAGCTGCTGAGCAGTAATGGCTTGGTTTGATCCATGGAATCTTTAAAAAGGTTGCCTTAGGGCAACCTTTTTTGTTGGGGCGTTGTTATGTTGGAATTTGTTGCTGTTTTTGTTGGTGGCGGCTTGGGTTCGATCATACGCTTTGGTTTGAGTCAATTCATTCCCCGTGGGGCCGATGACATACATTGGGCAACATTTGCAACCAACATGGTGGGTGCATTGCTGATTGGTTTTTTGTTCCATATGGCGTTGAAGCTTGAGCCGCATGGCGCCCTAAAAGCTGGGATGATGGCGGGCTTACTCGGTGGGCTTACAACTTTTTCCACCTTTTCCCTGGAGCTGTTGGAATTGCTGCGTGAGGAACGTGTCATGCAGGCATTTTTGTATGGCTTACTCTCACTGGTTCTTGGTTTGGTGGCATGTGCGTCAGGTTGGTTGTTGGCCAGGCAGATGGTGGGTCCATGAATAGCTATGTTGTGTCGGCCGATCATGATGGTCGTCGGATTGATCGGGTCGTTCGTGCGCAGTTGGGTCATGTCCCCCAGGCGCTGATTGAACGTTGGTCTCGGGGCAAGAAATTGATAAAAAATGGGGCACCCGTGAAGGCAAATGAGCGGGTTCACCTGGGCGATGTGTTGGAATGGCCCCATGCCGATGTTGCCCAGAAACCAGCCAACCCGAGACAGGAACACCGCCTGGATGTGGTGATGAAGGCTCAAGATCATATGGTGATCAACAAGCCAGCGGGTCTTGCGGCGCAAGCTGGAAGCGGATTGTCAACGTCGGTTGATGATATGCTTCGGGCCGATGATCCACGTTGGAAGCTTGTTCATCGTTTGGATCGTCCCACTTCGGGATGCCTGTTGGTTGCCAAGGGGGCCCGGGCCGCCGAGCATTATTCCAACCAATTTCGCAGTCGCGATATCCACAAATGTTATCTCGCTTTGGTTCCCCTTGGCCTTGATGATGAGGGAGTTGTCGACGCGCCCCTGCGACGGCGACAAGATGTGAAGCGCAAATCATTCATGGACGTGCATCCCGATGGTGATGAGGCATGCACTTTGTTCAAGTTGCTTGCCCCGTTGGGTGACAAAGACCTTGTGCTGTTGCGGCCAGAGACAGGGCGAATGCACCAATTACGGGCGCATATGGCCCATTTGGGCCATGCCATTATTGGGGACGAGCTTTATGGGGGGCTGCCAGCGCCAAGGCTTGCGCTTCATTCCCTGGCACTTTTTTATCGGGACCAAGATGATCAAGATGTTTTTGCCTATGCCAAGCCCGGAGAGGATTTTTGTTCGCTGGCTGATGATGCTGCCAAACATATCCCAGATTTGGATATCCTTCAGGCCTTAGTCCATGTCTGAGCCAATTCTTATCCTGTTTGATTGTGATGGCACCTTATTGGATAGCGCGGCATTGATTGTTGATGTGATGACAAAATCCTTTGTATCCCAAGATGTGGCCACGCCAACACCAGCACAAATTAGAAGCCGCATCGGCCTTAATCTCGATGAGGTGATGGCTGGTTTGGGTATGCCAGAGCATAAATTGCTTGATGCCGTGGCCTATTACAAACATGAGATGCGTCGGAGGAGATCCCAAGCACCCTTGCCCGAACCGATGTTTGTTGGTGTGGAAGAATGGCTTCGCGATTTGGCCTCCATGGACCGAGTGCTTTTGGGGGTTGCCACGGGAAAATCTCTTCGTGGTCTTGAAGCAAGCCTCGCTCATCATGGCATTGCGGAGCTATTTGCGGTGCTTCGCACGCCGGATCACGGGCCTGGAAAGCCAGACCCATTCATGGTCCATGATGCCTGTGCCCATGTGGGTGTTCGCCTGGATCATGCCATCATGATTGGGGACACTACCTACGATATGATGATGGCCAGAAGTGCTGGAGCGCTTGCCCTAGGTGTCTCTTGGGGCTACCACGATCCATCGGAACTTTTGGCGGCTGGTGCCCATGACATCATGGCTGAGCCGGCAGGTTTCTGTCCTGTTGATTATTTTCTGCGTCCTGATGTCTGAGCAATTAGAAATTCCTGAATTTTATATCGATGAGCATGAGCAAGGTTGGTGTGTGCTTGTGGGGGAACGGCCAGTTAAAACGCCTGCCGGAAATTCCTTGGTGGTCCCTGATCCCCATTTGGCCGACATCATTATTTGTGAATTGCAAGCCAGCATTGCTGATAAGGCCCCCCCGGGCATTGCATCGAAATTGATCAACACAGTTATTGATCGGGCTGCCCAGGATCGTCCAACATGGATAACATCTAGCTCCATGCAGCTTTTGGAAGATTCCTTGTTTATAAGGGTTCCAGAGCCGCAAGCATTGAGGCAATTGCAAGACGAGCACGCCAAGCCATTCATGCAGCATGGTGGGCAATTGCTTGGTTCCTTACCCCCACCGAGTTATTCTTTATCCTTTCCCGAGCCAGGGGAGGCTGCGCTTTGTGCTGCGGAATCTTTTCTATGTGGCCTTGATGATTTTTCCTTGTTGGCTTTTTTGGGGATGGCTGAGCGTTGCCGGTCTTTCCTCATGGCTTACGGACATTTGCAGGGACCTTGCGGTATTCAAGAGGTGGGGGATTACCTTTTGGCGGAGGAAATTTGGCAAGAGCGGTTATGGGGTGAAGATCCTGAAGCCCTTGATCGACGACGAAACATGCTTGATGATCTCGCATCTTTTTCGCGCATAGCCCTTCTGGCATCACAAAAACAACTAAAATGAACAAGCAACGGATAATGATATGAAAGATATTATTGAGCAGCTCGAAGAACGAAGAGCCACGGCCCGTTTGGGGGGCGGACGGGCACGTCACGATGCCCAACATAAAAAAGGCAAGTTAACGGCCAGAGAGCGTATTGAACTGTTCCTCGATCCTGGCAGCTTTGAAGAATATGACATGTTTGTGGAGCATCGTTGCTCGGATTTTGGCATGGATGAACAAAAATATCCTGGTGACTCGGTGGTCACGGGATGGGGCACCGTTAATGGCCGTATAATCTTTGTGTTCTCACAGGATTTTACTGTTTTTGGTGGCTCTCTATCCAACGCTCATGCTCAGAAAATCTGCAAGATTATGGACAAGGCGGTTGAAGTTGGCGCCCCTGTGATTGGCCTTAATGATTCAGGCGGGGCAAGGATCCAAGAAGGTGTGGATTCATTGGCTGCATATGCTGAAGTTTTCATGCGGAACGTGAAATCCTCCGGGGTTATCCCCCAAATTTCTGTTATCATGGGGCCATGTGCTGGTGGTGCGGTTTATTCCCCAGCCATGACCGACTTCATCTTCATGGTGAAGGACAGTTCCTACATGTTTGTGACAGGCCCCGACGTGGTCAAAACCGTGACCAATGAGGTGGTGACAGCAGAGGAATTGGGCGGTGCAGGCACCCACACAAGCAAATCATCCGTTGCAGATGGTGCTTTTGAAAATGACGTGGAGACCTTGCTGCAGATGCGTCGCCTGGTCGATTTCTTACCCTCTTCATCAAGGGGGAAGCCGCCAAAAATATGTTCGGATGATCCCATTGACCGAATGGATGAAAGCCTCGACAGCCTCATTCCCGATAATGTGAATAAGCCCTATGACATGAAGGAATTGATCCTGAAGGTTATCGATGATGGTGATTTCTTCGAAACTCAAGAAGCATTTGCCCGCAACATCATCACCGGCTTTGCGCGGATGGATGGGTCCACCGTGGGCGTTGTTGCGAACCAACCCATGGTGCTTGCCGGGTGTCTTGATATTGACTCATCAAGGAAAGCAGCACGCTTCGTGCGCTTTTGCGATGCCTTCAATATTCCCATCGTTACTTTTGTGGATGTTCCTGGCTTCTTGCCTGGCACCACCCAGGAATATGCAGGCATCATCAAACATGGTGCCAAATTGTTGTTTGCCTTTGCCGAAGCAACCGTTCCTAAGGTCACGGTGATCACCAGGAAGGCCTATGGTGGTGCCTATGATGTGATGAG
>DKOD01000062.1:9801-10004 GCA_002469865.1 Alphaproteobacteria bacterium UBA7371
AAAGGAGCGGTGGAAATTCTCTATCGTTCTGAGCTTGGTGATGCGGAAAAAATTGCAGGCCGAACGAAAGAATATGAAGACCGTTTCGCCAACCCCTTTGTGGCGGCACAACGTGGCTTCATTGATGATGTTATCATGCCCCACAACACACGCAAACGTGTTGCCCGGGCCTTGCGCATGCTGGAGGATAAGCAAATAAGCAA
>DKOD01000039.1:0-290 GCA_002469865.1 Alphaproteobacteria bacterium UBA7371
TGAATACTCAAAAATATGAGCCTGACCCACCACATGTCCCGACTTATCCACTAGTGCATTATTTGCCTCTGGTCCAACAGAATGATCCTTTCCAAATGGGTGGGCAATGGCTTCACGAGTGGCAACGTAATAAATCCTGAGAAGCCTTCCTTTCGGCAAGCAAGCATAATCGTTAACCGATGAGGCGTTTTTGGCGCAAAGACACGAGCGCACCACACAGCAAAACCAAAGATGCCATCAACAGGCCAACACCAATATTACCAAACACATCACCTATCATGCCAGCGAGG
>DKOD01000039.1:621-3920 GCA_002469865.1 Alphaproteobacteria bacterium UBA7371
AGGTAAGGACCGACAGTTTGGGCAATGGCAAAAATCACCGTAAACAAGCTGATGGAATAGGCCCACATATGCTCGGGTAAGTTTTTCCTTGTGAAATTCGTGATGGCACCTGGTGCCATAAACACTGCAATCCCAAAGATGGTGGCAGAGATAATTAAACCCCAATATGCCGATGACAGCATTGGTATGGTTGAGCCAATCGCAATAGAGGTGAGAATGAGGGCAAGTGGCACGCCATTATCAAATCTTGCAAAAATAGGTTTCCATATGAAGGGGGAGACACATATGCAGCCCCCTAGGATAACCCAGATTATTGTCATCGAAAGCGCACTTAAGGCCTGCGACACCATCCATGCAGACAAAAATGTAAGATAAACAATATAGCCCAAACCAAAGCAGGCATATCCAATAAACTCGGGCAACATCTTAAAAACCGGTAGGCTTTGTTTTCCAGAAACAACAGTTGTTGAGACGTGAAGATTATTTGCGGCCCAAAGGCCAAATGGGCAAAATAATATGCTTGCCAGCCCAATCACCAACCAGCAAAGCGGCCAGGCTGCATTTCCGCGAAAATCAATCATGAGCGGGATGAATGACGCGGCAAGCACAATAGCTAAGCCGCCTCCTGTTCCAAACAATATCCCAATTGAGAGTGCGTTGCGTTTGGCGTTTTGTTTGAACAAGCCGGAGGCCAGTGCACCGGCGGTTGAAAATGAGATTGCCCCGAATAATCCAGCCAAAAAACGCAACAAATATTGCATTTCAATCGTTGTAAAAAGGCCCGTTAACGTCAAAACCACCGACGTTGTGGTCAATCCAAAGGCAAATAGTTTTTGGGAGGATATCTTTCGCACCATGATCATTGTGAGAATTGCCCCGAGAATATACCCAAAGGCATTGATGGTGCTGAGCCAGCCTGCTTGGCTGTAGTTCCAAGCCATCTCCACCTGCATCGCAGGCAACAGCAGCCCATAGGCAAATCGCGCAAAGCCATTGGTGATCGTGACGCCCAAAAGGAGCCCGATCAATATGAACCATTGCTTTATGTCACTATTTTCCAAATGAAACCCCAAGATAACCTTAAGAAACACTACTCGTTATTTGTTCTTAGGGAAGCATGTTGATGGCAATCCCCCATGGGGGTCGAAGTCTGTTGTTAATGTATCGCTGGGTCTTTCGTCCATCATAAGGATGCATTTCCTTTGTACGATGCGAGACCCCTCAGTGTTGCGAAGCTTTATGTTGTGATCATGCAGGCGTCATCCCCATTTGGAATGATAAAAGAAGCTCATGGGTTAAGAAATGCGCATGCTTGTAAAAAGAGTTTTCCTTCTTCAATCTGGATCTCATCAGAACATTTAAAAAAGGATTATCGATGACGACAAAAGACCAACATGATCATGATCATCATCACGGTCATTCTCATTTGCCGCCAGATCCTGAATTGCGTGCTAAGGCGCTCGAAACCGTGTTGGTGAAGAAAGGGTTGATAGACCCCGAGGCTGTTGCAAAAATTATTGACATGTACGCGCACAAAATTGGCCCACAAAATGGTGCGCGTGTGGTGGCAAAGGCTTGGACAGACGAGAATTTTAAACGAGAGCTTTTGCAAGATGGAACCGCAGCCATTGCATCGCTTGGCTATTCGGGCCGGCAAGGTGAGCATATGGTTATCTTGGAGAACACCCCAGATATCCATAATTTGGTGGTATGTACCTTATGCAGTTGTTACCCATGGCCAGTGCTCGGCGTGCCGCCCACTTGGTATAAGTCTGATGCGTATAGATCGCGTGCCATTCGTGAACCAAGAGCGGTGCTGCAAGAGTTTGGCCTCATCTTGCCAGAGGGCAAGCAGGTAAAAGTTTGGGATTCCACGGCAGAAATCCGCTACCTGGTGTTGCCACAACAACCCCATGGAACCCAAGATTGGTCAGAAGACCAATTGGCGCAAATTGTAACCCGTAACAGCATGATCGGAACAGCTATTGTGGAGGTCCCCGATGAACCGCATCCATGATATGGGTGGCCGCTATGGTGACGGAGCAATCGCAACAACCCAAGAAGAGCCTCCTTACAAGAAGGATTGGCATCGCCTAGCCCTGGGCCTCACCGTGGCGTCTGGCGCCTGCGGATATTGGAACATAGATATGTCCAGACGGGTGCGGGAATCGTTATCTCCGGCGGATTACACCAATTATGAATATTACATGATTTGGGTGTCAGCCGTTGCAGATCTTCTTGTTGAAAAGCAATTGGTCACAATTGAAGAGCTAGAGGCTCCTGAAAACATTCAGCCCAAGCAACTTGATCAAAGCGCATTACGTTATGAGAATGTTGAACATGTTTTGGCCAAAGGATCCCCAACACAACGACCGTTAGACAATTTGCCAAAATATTCCCTAGGTCAGGCGGTGAAAACGTTATCCCATAGCCCCGCGCGTTTGCCTGGAGGGCATACCAGGCTCCCACGATATGCCATGGGACGATTGGGAAAGATTGTTGCACATCATCATGGACATCTCCTTCCTGATGACAACGCCTATGGCCAACCTAATGTCGAACATCTCTACACGGTTGCCTTTACGGCTGAGCAACTATGGGGTGCTCATGCTGAAAACAAAGAAGATGTGATCTTGCTCGATTTATGGGAATCTTATTTGGAGCCTGAAACATGAATGATGTGACCATGCCTCATTTGCCTGATGGTTTTGCGGAGCCTTGGCAAGCCCAGATTTTTGCGGTCACCGTGGCCCTCAATGAGGAAGGCTATTTTACTTGGTCCGAGTGGGCAGATGTCTTTTCCTCATGCTTAGCCGCTGCCAAGCAAGGCTTGGCGAGAGATTTGAATGGAACGGATGATTATTTTTCCTGTTGGGAGGAAGCGCTTAAACAAATAGTCAAAGACAAAAATATTGTCCCTGGAACCATGTGGGACGATGCCATGGAGAAATGGCGCAGTGCCTATCTTGTCACCCCGCATGGCCAGCCGGTGCATTACCCAAGCGAACAAGATTAAGCTCTTGAGGGGTGGTGAATTGTGAACAAAAAGCAACGTTCCCTACCGGCTGTTGCCACTGTTTTTGACAACAAATTATCAGGCGCCAGATGATACGCTTTCAAAAACATCCCCATGCCAGAGGCCCCACCAAACCCCCATCTTAGGTCGTTTCGGCATGGCGAGTGTGATGGTGGTGTCAAACTATGGGCGCTGGACAATGCCTTGCTGTTTCTTATGGTCCATTATGGTGCTAAGCGCTTTGGCCCAGACCTTAAAAATTTTCAGAAACAACAACATCAGT
>DKOD01000039.1:4058-4205 GCA_002469865.1 Alphaproteobacteria bacterium UBA7371
CCAGATGATACGCTTTCAAAACCATCCCCATGCCAGGGGCCCCACCAAACCCCCATCTTAAGTCGTTTCGGCATGGCGAGTGTGGTGGTGGTGTCAAACTATGGGCTCTGGACAATGCACTGCTGTTTCTTATGGTCCATTGTGGTG
>DKOD01000039.1:4319-4896 GCA_002469865.1 Alphaproteobacteria bacterium UBA7371
AAGCAGGTCAAATCTACATCACTGCCATTCGACATCGCGTTGAGGTGCTGAAACTCGATACCATTATGTAACCCCTCTGAACACTAATTTATTCAGGATCAACATGATAGAAACAGCTTATGGTCTAAACCACGCATTCACAGCACCACATCGTGTGGCCACAAAAGTTGGTAGCGATGTTTTGGACCAAGGTGGCACTGCCATTGAGGCAATGGTTGCTGCTGCTGCTACAATTGCCGTCGTATATCCACACATGAATGGAATTGGTGGGGATGGCTTTTGGCTCATACACAAGCCAGGATCGAGCCCAATCTCGATAGCGGCATGCGGGCGCGCTGGAAGTCTTGCCACCCCAACATTTTATAAAAATCATGGATTGAATCATATACCTGCAAGGGGCCCACTGGCAGCGCTAACTGTACCTGGAACAATCGATGGTTGGCGTCTTGCGCTAGAACAATCACAACAAAACTTTTCGCTCGCAGAATTGTTGGCGCCGGCAGTTGCACTTGCCAAAAATGGAATGGCTGTAACGAAAAACCAATCTATTACAACTGGGGAGAAATTAAGCACCTTG
>DKOD01000009.1 GCA_002469865.1 Alphaproteobacteria bacterium UBA7371
CGGCTGACCTCTTGAATTGTTTGGTTGCCAGGATTGCGGTGTGGCCCGTTAAGGCCCATGTCGTGAAGCGTGGCCATTGATGGCGTTGGTATCCTGGGGGCATCCATTAATTCATGCCACTGCTTTGACCAAGATTTTTCGCGCGATTTTAAGCCGCGGACCACGCCAAATTGCCGGAATTCTTTCCAGGTGATCCCATGGGCTTGGCACCAGCCGCGCACCCCCATATCCCGTTGAAATGTCCAGTTATTGCCCGTTTCTTCATGGGAAAATAGCTGAAAATGCCCCAGGCGTTCATGGAGCCAGGTCATGGCCTCCAATGCACTGCCCCTGAAGATCTGCAGACGAAGACCGATGTTTGATAAGTCCTCATCTAAGCTCTTCAAACCCATCGCGACACAGGCGCGGTGGCGGGCGCTGACATCGGTTTGGGCCCAATAATCAGGTTCGTCGATATAGAGGGCCACCACGGGACCAAGATGTGCCGCCTCCCATAATGGGCGATGGTCATGGATCCTGAAATCGCGTTTAAACCAAACAATGTTCATACCGTACCAAACCAGCTAAGATGATACGTCACATAGTCGGCTGATGTAATCTTTGGAGGTTTATGCGCTTTTTTGGTCCATCATGCCCTCATAGGAGCGGTCTTTGATGGGCAGATGGATCATGCCTGCTATCAAGCCCAGCACAATACTGATCCACCAGACAATGTTGTAGGATCCGGTGATGTCATACAAAATTCCGCCAAGCCACACCCCAAGGAATGAGCCAAATTGATGGGAGAGGAACACAACACCGAAGAGCATACCCATATGGCGCACACCAAAGAAATTGGCGACCAGGCCGGAGGTAAGCGGCACGGTAGAAAACCACAAAAGCCCAATAACAGAGGCAAAGATCAACACAGAAAGTTCGGTGATGGGAAGGGAGACGAACACCAACGTGACGATGGTTCTGGCAAAGTAAATGAACGACAGCCCCACCACCTTAGAGTTTTTATTGCCCCACAAACCAGCAGCATAGGACCCAATGATGTTGAACAAACCAATGCATGCCAGTGCGGTGGCCCCAATTAACGGGTCCAACCCGCTATCCACAATAAAGGCCGGAAAATGCACCCCTATGAATGCCACTTGGAAACCGCAGACAAAAAAACCTGTGGTCAGCAACAAATAAGATGGCGTTCTGCTGGCGCAGCGCAACGTTTCCAAGACATCAACATGTTTTTCTGCAGCTGGTGCGCTCGCGGGCACTTTCAGTACGGATGCCACGACACAAACCAATGCAGCTGTGACGGCCATGGCCAACATGGCATCGGGCCAACTGGTGGCATCAATATAGGCCTGTACCGAGGGCACCAGCACCATTTGGCCAAGGGATCCCGATGCCGTGACCAAGCCCATGACCATGGAGCGTTTCTCCCCAGGAACCACCTTGGTCAACGCGGCGATGATGATGGCAAAAGAAGTGGCGCCGATACCAATGCCCACCATGACGCCCATGGTGAGGTACATGATCAAAGGGTCTGTCGAATAGGGAATTGCCAGAATACCCAGCGCAAAAAGCAGTGCTCCAACAACCACCACGGGTCGTGGGCCGTAACGGTCGCAAAGCGCGCCGGCCACCGGCTGGGCGAGGCCCCAGAAAATATTCTGGATCGCCAGGGCGAGGGCCAGAGTCTCCCGCTGCCAGCCAAAATCTATCGTGATGGGCCCGAGAAATACGCCAAAGGCCATGCGAAGCCCGAAGGATGTCAGGGCAACAAGGCAGCCAACGGCAATCATGACCCAAAGGGATAGCGAGATTTGGTTTTGCGTCAGGTTCTTCGCCTAGCCCCCTTTGGGAATACGGAAATTGGTAGGTTTTAACCGTTTGCCATTAATAACTCTTGCCAAGTTACGCTGTTCCCCGCAAGAGCTGTATCCGATTATTACGTTAATTGTTACCGGAGGCGTGAACAGCATGGCCGAGCAATTCATCTATTACATGCATGGAACATCCAAGAGCTATGCCGGCGGCAAGAAGGTGTTGGACAACATCAACCTCTCTTTCTACCCCGATGCCAAAATTGGTGTGGTCGGCGTCAATGGCTCAGGTAAATCAACATTATTGAAGATTTTGGCGGGCATTGACACTGATTTTACGGGTGAAGCCTGGGCAGCCGATGGCGCCAAAATTGGGTACCTGCCCCAGGAGCCACAGCTCGATCAGTCGCTGAATGTGCGTGAGAATGTCATGCTTGGCGTGGCAGAAAAAAAAGCGCTGCTGGATGAATTCAATGACATCAGCATGAAGCTTGGCGAGCCTATGGGTGATGACGAAATGATGGAAGCCATCAACAAGCAGGCCGATTTGCAGGACCAAATTGATAGCGAAAATCTTTGGGATCTTGATGCCCAAATTGAAATGGCCATGGAGGCACTTCGTTGTCCCCCAGGTGATGCCGAGGTGGGGCCATTGTCAGGTGGTGAGCAGCGTCGTGTGGCACTGTGCAAACTGCTTTTGGAACGTCCAAACCTGTTGCTACTTGATGAACCCACCAACCATCTTGACGCAGAAACTGTTGCTTGGTTGGAAAATTACCTCAAAAATTATGACGGTGCTGTGATCCTCGTGACCCACGACCGTTACTTCCTCGATAATGTTACGGGTTGGATTTTGGAGCTCGATCGTGGCCGGGGCATTCCCTATGAGGGCAATTACTCCAGTTGGCTGGAACAAAAGCAAGCGCGGTTGGTCCAGGAAGGAAAAGCCGAGGAAGCTCGTCAACGAACACTCTCGCGGGAGATGGAATATGTCAAATCTTCCCCGACCGCACGCCGCGCAAAATCCAAGGCGCGTATCAAGGCCTATGACGAATTGCTCAATAAGGCCGAGGAACAGCAGGTTGGTCGGGCACAAATTATCATTCCCCATGGTGAACGGCTTGGCCAAAAGGTCATCGAAGTTGAGGGTTTAAACAAGGGTTATGACGAAAAACTCCTGTTTGATGATTTGAGTTTTCGTCTTCCTGCCGGCGGAATCGTGGGCGTCATTGGGCCCAACGGTGCCGGCAAATCCACCCTATTTAAACTCCTCACCGGGGAAGAAACCCCCGATGGGGGCAAGATCGAACTCGGCGATACGGTTCGGTTGGGTTATGTCAACCAAACCCGGGACGCCTTGAATGACAAAGCAACGGTTTTTGAGGAGATCACCGACGGCGTTGATGTGCTCAAACTGGGCAAGGTGGACATGCATAGCCGGGCCTATGTGGGGGCATTTAATTTCCGAGGTGGCGACCAGCAGAAAAAAGTAGGCCAGATATCTGGTGGCGAGCGCAACCGTGTGCATATGGCGAAGTTGCTACGTGGTGGCTATAATGTGCTCCTGCTCGATGAGCCCACCAACGATTTGGATGTGGAAACACTTCAGGCTTTGGAGGCCGCTTTGGAGGATTTTGCCGGTTGTGCGGTGATTATTTCCCACGATCGTTGGTTCTTAGATCGCATTGCCACCCATATCCTTGCCTTTGAAGGTGATAGCCATGTGGAATGGTTTGAGGGCAATTTTGAGGAATATGAAGAGGATAAGAAACGTCGTCTTGGTCCAGATTCCGTTGAACCCAAAAGGGTGCAATATCGTCGCTTAACCCGAAGTTGATAAGACCAGGGGCAGTTTAAAATTGACCAATGCGTTGCTCTAGGTCCTTGCTGGCTGCGGCAAGCGTGCCGCCATTCCTGTTAATGATCGAGGAAAATTCATTGCGCCATGTGATGAGCATGGAAACGCCTTCTACTTGAAGATCAATCACCTTAAGGCCAGTGCTCGACGGTTTGACCTGCCAATTAATTGTGAGCGGTGGTTGGCGGTTGGTGACCCTACTCACCACCACAAAACCTTTTTTGCCCGCATCCTGAATATTGGCAATTTCGAGCTTCTCTCCTGAATATTCCTGCATGGCGTCAGCATAAAACAGAGACATGTAACGCTCAAAAAGCGAGACAAAACGTGTTTGATCTTCAGGGCTTGCGCCGCGGAAATACCTGCCAGCCACAAAGCGAGCAATCGCAGCTGGGTTGGAGTTTTTGTTGAAAATGTCCTGGAGAAGGTTCGCTTTTTGGGGCACGGGGCTGCTGGAGGTGACCGCGGCAATGATGTCACTGGTCACACCATCAACAAATTTCCGGACCTCCCCCTCACTGGCTGCCAGCACCAATGATGGCAGCATGAAGAGCAGCAAGGCTGGGGTCAAAAGAAGCCTAATCATTAATTCAATTCCACATCTGGCAGGTTGTCCACATCAATTTCTCCCGGTTCGGTAAGCCTGGCGCGCTGGTTTTGCAATTGCAAAGTTCGTGCCAACACGTAGGGGTCCGGTGCAGATCTAATCCGACGGATGATGGCAAATGCGGCCAAACGATCATCAAATATTTTGATATTTGATGCGGTAAGGATGGTCGCGCCATTATCGATATAGGTGACCGGATGGTAGGATTCGGCAGCCTTATCAACGCCAAAGCCAACCGCATCACGCAAGCTGAAAATACCAAAGAATGGCAACGCGATGGGTGGGCCATCCCCGATGCCATAAACATAAAGGGTTTTGCCAAAATCATTGCCATGGGGCGGGAGGCCTAAGTCGTTGGCTTGGTCCATAACCCCCAACACACCAATGGTTGAATTGATTGCAAAACGACCCAACGTGTTGCCGGCATCTTCAATTTCGCCTTGCAGGACATCATTTGCAAAAATGATGGGTTCTTGAAGGTTGCTCCAAAAATTTTTGACGCCTTTGCGGATCTTTGGGGTGGTCAAGTCGCGGTAGAACATGCTGAGTGGGCGCAAGAAACCATCATCAATAAAGAAATTAAACTCCATGACGCCGCGGTTAAACCTTTCCAGCGGGTCATGGCCATAATCTTTATCGGCCTGATCTGAGCCTTGGACGTGACCTGGAAAGGCCAAAAACAGGGACAGAGCCAAGCTGGCAAAAATATGAGATGGATTTTTCATGCCATTCCTTGCATTGAAGAATAGATCTTATCTAGCGACTAAGGGTCACAATGCCAAGTATTTCGCCACAATCATGGTCACTATTTTTGATGCGAAGGTGGCGGCTGTTCTGGGCAAGGCGTCACCGCGAGGCATTTACCACCGCGCTGATTGGCTTAGCGGGCAAACTTGCTGCTGCCGATGGCCAGGTCACCCAAGTTGAGCGTGATGTGTTTTTGAATATGCTGCGAATCAATGACCATCAGATGCGCTCGGTGGAGCGTCAATTTAATCTTGTTTCGACATCCCTTTCTGGCGCCGATGGTTATGCACGCTGGTTGGCGCGCTTGACCAAGGGGAAAAGAAACCGAAAGTTGGATATTTTGATGGGGCTGTCGGATATTGCCCGGGCCGATGGCGTGTTTGATGAAGCGGAACAAAAATTTCTTATGTCCGCAGGCGCGTTGCTGGGGCTGTCGCAAGATGACGTTCGTTGGGCAATAGGTCTTTGCCAGGGTCAAGATGGCTCATGTTGGGTGGCCCTTGGCTTCGAGGGGCCAGTGTCTTGCAAATTGGTCAAAGAGCGTTACCGCTCCCTTGCCCGCGCGTTTCATCCCGATGCTGTCATGTCCCGTGGTGTGCCTGAAGGCATGCGGCAAAAATATGCCGAGCGGTTTACGTTGATCGCCGCAGCCCATCGGGAGGCTTTGAATTCATGCAGCAATACATAAGCCCCAATTTTGGCGAACGTCGCGACGGTGCGATCCCTCAATTTGTTCTTTTGCATTACACCGACATGGCCACCGCGCATCTTGCCTTGGAACGGCTGTGTGATCCCGATTCCCAAGTGAGCGCTCATTACCTCATAAGCCGTTGGGGGCAAGTATTCTCCCTTGTTCCTGAAGATATGCGCGCCTGGCATGCTGGGGTTGGTTCCTATGCTGGCATCACAGACATGAACAGCCATTCCATCGGG
>DKOD01000124.1:0-909 GCA_002469865.1 Alphaproteobacteria bacterium UBA7371
GAAAGAAGCATCATGGCCATGCCCAGAAAACAGGTTAAAAATGAGGCCATGGCAAAAGCCTGCCAATCCTCATGGCCATGCTGTACATCGGCCAGTAGGGGCAGAAACATCATGGCGCCAAGCACCAGAAGCATGGCCCCCAATGCAAGAACAAGCGACTGACGCATGCCCCAAACCCCCTTGGTTAATCCTTCAAGTTTGGGATCTATGCAACTTTTGCCTCAGCCGTCCAGATTGCTGGATGGATTGCCAATGATGGAGAGGAATTCGCGCCTGGTCATGGGGTTGGTGCGAAAGTCTCCTGACATGCGGCTTGTCACGAGGGACACCCCTGGCCGGTGGACACCGCGTGTGGTCATGCATTGGTGGGCAGCCTCAATGACCACGGCCACACCACGTGGCTGCAAAACTTCTTCAATACAATCGGCAATCTGGGCGGTCATTTTTTCTTGAACCTGAAGGCGCTTGGCATAGGCATCCACCACGCGGGCAAGTTTTGAAATCCCCACCACGCGACCTTCAGGAAGATAAGCAACATGGGCTTTGCCGATGATGGGCGCCAAATGATGCTCACAATGGCTTTCAAAGCGAATGTCCTTCAGCAACACCATTTCATCATAACCGGCCACTTCCTCAAAGGTTTTGCGCAGATGACCATGGGGATCTTCATCATAGCCACCAAACCATTCACCGAAGGCCTTGGCCACCCGAGACGGTGTTTCCAACAAGCCTTCGCGTTCGGGGTCGTCACCGGCCCAGCGCAATAGGGTGCGGACGGCTTGTTCAGCTTCTTCACGGCTTGGTCGGTCATCCATGGTCTCAAACTTTTTGATATGCTTGTTCATCCTGTGCATTCCTTATCAATTGGGAAGGCTCAGTTGACCCTCCGCTGTTCAAAGGGACTATCTA
>DKOD01000124.1:1296-10871 GCA_002469865.1 Alphaproteobacteria bacterium UBA7371
TGACCTGTCATCATGCCGCAGGGTGTTTTTAAAGGAACGCCACTTGTGTATTCAAATTTTGTGCCCGGTTGGATCAATGGCTGTTCCCCCACCACGCCCTCTCCTTCAACAATATTGGTAACCCCTGATGCATCGGTGATGCGCCAATGTCTGTGGGTTAATTTAAGGGGTTCATCCCCCCTATTGGCGATCGAAATACGGTAGGCCCAGACATAAATATGGTCAGCAGGGGACGATTCTGACTCGAGAAAGAATGGTCGGGCTTCGATTTCGATAGGCCCAGTTGTTTGTTTGTACACAGCATCTGTCATGGTGAGAGGGCCTGGTCCAAATCGTCCATCAAATCATCGGCATGTTCCAGCCCCACAGAAAGGCGCAATGTTCCAGGACCAATGCCCAATTGTTGCATTTCTTCTAAGGGTAGTTTGGCATGGGTTGTGCTTGCTGGGTGGGTAATTAAGCTTTTGGCATCCCCCAAATTGTTGCTGATTGATATCAGCTTTAACTTGTTTAAGAAGCTGAATGCGGTTTGTTGGTCGGCCAGCTCAAAGGCCACCAAGGTGCCCCCACGACTCATTTGTTGGCGCGCCAAATCCCATTGGGGATGTGAAGGGTGATGGGGGTACATCATTCGTGTGACGGCCTGGTGGTCGGCCAAGAATTGTGCAAGCTTTTCTGCGTGATCGCAGGTCCTGTGGACCCTAAGATCCAAAGTCTCAAGGCCTTTAAGCATCACCCATGCGTTAAATGGCGACATGGATGGGCCGGTGTTGCGAAGAAACTTTTGATAACAATCCTCAAACAATTGGTTGGTGGTGATGATGGCACCCCCCAAGCAACGACCTTGGCCATCGATATGCTTGGTGGTGGAATAGGCCACCACATCGGCACCCAGTGCGATGGGGGCCTGTAGGCTTGGGGTGGCAAAGACATTATCCACCACCAGTAGGGCGTTGGATTGATGGGCCAAATGGCTCAGAAATTTCAGGTCAACCAATTCCAGGCAAGGGTTTGATGGGCTTTCGCAAAACAGCATTTTGGTGTTTGGGCGTATGCCTGCGCGCCATTCATCCTCATCTTTTCCATCAACCAAGCTGGTGGCGATTCCATAGCGCGGGAGCAATTGGGTGATGATGTGGTGGCATGAGCCGAATAATGCTCTGGATGCAAGAAGATGGTCACCGGCCTTCAATGGCGCAATCATGGCGGCGAACATGGCCGCCATCCCCGAAGAAGTGGCAAACGCCCTTTCGCCACCTTCTAAAAGCGCCAATCTTTCTTCAAAGGCTGCCACGGTGGGGTTGCCGTAACGTGAATAAACAAACCCCGCATCTTCTCCCTCGAAACGGGCCATGGCCTGTTCGGCTGTTTCATACACAAAGCCAGAAGTGAGAAACAGCGCCTCGGATGTTTCCCCATGGTGGGTGCGGTGATGGCCGGCATGCACGGCAATAGTTTCTCGTCTCATTTTCCCCCAACCTCTCAGGCTGAGCAAGCACCACCGCCAAGCACACAGAAGCTAGCGCACCAAGGATGCTGCAAAGATATGGCTTGATCTGCTTTGCCCATTTCTTCACCCAAATCGAAGCGTTCGTCATAGGGCAGAAGCGTGCAAGCGACAAGGCTTGGCCCTTTGGCACCCGCCCGTTTGACCAGCATTCTGGAATTGGAGCACATG
Source organism: Alphaproteobacteria bacterium UBA7371 (assembly GCA_002469865.1). GTDB lineage: Bacteria > Pseudomonadota > Alphaproteobacteria > UBA8317 > UBA8317 > UBA8317. The sequence goes on from DKOD01000124.1 coordinate 2,975, forward strand.
ATGTCATTGGGGCTTTTGTTCAAAATCCCCCAGCATGCGGTGGTGATCTCCGGTGGGTCGGTTTCTTCTTCCATCTCCGGAAACAGCATGAGGCTTTCTCGATGTCGCGCATCAATGGACCAATTTTTTTCCGCAAATAAGGCTGCATAATTCTCACGGACAAGCCGTTCGTCACGATTCCACAAACGTCCTGCAATGGTGGTTTGAAAGCCATGGTGAAGAAGCCATTCAATGCCTGAGCAACTCATTGCAAAGGATCCTGCACCGCGCTCTTTGTCATGCAAATTAGGGGTGGCATCATCGAGGCTTACCCTAATGGTCAAACCTTCTTTTTGCGCATCGGAGAGGGCCTTCAGTCCGGCCATGATGTGGGGTCTTTGCAGGGGTTTCATGGCATTGCTCAGGAGCAAAACTTTACCGCCTTTGCCCAGAAGATCATGAAGAATTTCCAAAATATAGGGGTTCATGAAGGGCTCGCCACCGGTGATGCCAAATGAAGCCGGGCTTACGCCATGATGGGCAAGACCCGTGATGCTGCGGGCCACCTCATCCCGGGTGATATAGCTTAATCGGTCATTAATAGGGGTGGATTCAATGTAACAATTGGCACAAGCGATGTTGCAAAGTGTGCCGGTGTTGATCCAGAGAATTTCCAAATGCTTCAGGGGAACAGATGCCCGATCAGCCCCATCAGCGCATATGTTGGGATGTTCAAATTTCTGCAAGTTCTTTCTCGCTCATCAGCTTCCTGGGGGTGATGTAGTTTGCCAGCTTGGCTGTGCCAGGCTCAGTTTGCGCCCAACTTTTGTTGGGTATTTCAAACATTGCAAGTGCGGCTGTGGGAAACTTTTCCATCATTTCCTTTGCTGGTTCATCACCCAGGTTGGCACATAATTGCATGGCCATTTGTTCCATGCCCGGATTATGACCCACAAGCATGATCTTGTCATGCTTGTCAGGTATGTTCACGACGATCTCAAACAATTCCCCTGCTGATGCGTGGTAAAGGTCTCTGCTGTAGGAAACCTCAGGATTAAAGCCGGATGCATGGCGCCAAAGGGCGAGTGTCTCCCTGGTCCGTGTGGATGTCGAGCAAATGACATAATCTGGCACCCATTCACGCTCGACCATTTCGCGGCCCATCAGCCCAGCAGCCATGATGCCGCGCTTGGTTAGGGGCCTGTCATGGTCAATAAGATCGGGTGATTCCCAACTGGATTTGGCATGGCGAAGCAAAAACAAGAGGCGGGGTTTGGTCACGGGTTTCTAACGAAACGTGCGGCGGTGGCCTTTTCGATGGCAGCAGCATGAAGACGTTCGACGTTCAATTGGCGTCTAATCATCTCGAGTATTTCAAGTTCTTCCTCATGCAGGTCGCCATCGGCAGCCGCCACATCACAGGCAAGAGCATAGCCAGTGAGACAAAGTTTGCTGCTTAACAATTCTTTGCAACGGGCCAAAAGAAGCTCGAGCCCATCATCTTTGGACAAATAGTCCGCGCATAACTGCGTGGCTTGAAGCATGTCTTCCGCCTCATAATCGGAAAAAATGGGTAGGGTGGCCACAAGTTGGCCCATCACATTTAACTCCCGGTCGGTCATGTCTCCATCTGCGGCCGACACCATCACCATCAAAGATACGAGCGCATCTTGCACAATCATGTTGCTAATCATTGGACACCCCATCACCCATTTGTTGTTGTTGTAATGACACCCCAATGGTCTGGGCAAGAAATTTCGCGTTGGTTGATCAAAGATAGGGTTTGCGCATAAGCGACATGCATTGCGCAAACTTTTTACATTCAGGACTTTTGACCATGGCACAAGAATTGATGGAATTGTTAACCAATGCCAAGGCTTGGCCCTTTGAGGAAGCACGCCGCCTTCAAAAGAAACTGAACAACAAATTACCACAAAAAGGCTATGTGCTTTTTGAGACCGGTTATGGCCCTTCGGGTTTACCCCATATTGGGACATTTGGTGAGGTGGCCCGAACCACCATGGTTCGTTTTGCCTTTGAGCAACTTACGGGCATGCCGACCAAACTTATTGCTTTTTCTGATGACATGGATGGCCTGCGTAAGGTGCCCACCAATATCCCCAACCAAGAATTATTGGCCGGCTCATTGGACATGCCATTGACCAAGGTGCCTGATCCGTTTGGAACCCATGACAGCTTTGGGGGGCATAACAACGCCCGCTTGCAGGCCTTCTTGGATTCCTATGGGTTTGATTATGAATTTTATTCGGCCACCAAATGCTACCAATCGGGCCTTTTTGATGAGGCCCTGATGCGGGTTCTGGCCTGTTATGAGGACATCATGGGGGTGATTTTGCCAACATTGGGGTCAGAGCGCCAGCAAACCTATTCGCCATTCCTCCCCATCAGCCCAACCAGTGGCAAGGTTTTGCAGGTGCCCATGAAAGCGTGGGATGCAAAGGCAGGGACCGTTACTTTTGATGATGAGGATGGTGCTGAGGTTACCCAACCCGTCACCGGGGGGCATTGTAAGCTGCAATGGAAGCCAGATTGGGCCATGCGTTGGCATGCATTGGATGTCGATTATGAGATGGCCGGCAAAGACCTCATTCCATCGATTGAACTTGGGCAAAGAATAGCAAAGATTTTGGGCCCATCGGCGCCGTTAAACTTTGTGTATGAATTGTTTCTTGATCAAAATGGCGAAAAGATTTCCAAGTCAAAAGGCAATGGCATTTCCATTGAAGAATGGCTCACCTACGCCTCACCGGAATCACTGAGCTTGTTCATGTATCAAGCGCCCCGTAAGGCCAAGAGGCTCCATTTTGATATCATCCCGAAGATGGCGGATGATTATAATGCACATTTGGAAAAATTTTCTGATCAAGAACCTGCACAACAATTGGAAAACCCGGTGTGGTACATTCATCGGGCAAGCCCGCCCGATGCAGGTCAGCCGGTAAGCTTTTCCATGCTCATCAATTTGGTCAGCGCGTCCAATGCCTCCAACCCGGATTTGCTCTGGGGTTACATCACGGCTTATGCGCCGGGGGTAACGAGGGAATCGCACCCCAAAATGGATGATTTAGTTGCCTATGCCATGGCCTATTATCGTGATTTTGTGGCGCCAAAAAAATCATTTAGGTTGCCCAATGATGCTGAGCGTGCGGCCCTGACGGACCTGCGTGAAGCATTGTCTGCATTGCCAAAAGATGCTGCGGCTGAGGATATTCAAACGGCCATATTCACCGTGGGCAAGGCCCACCAATATGACCCGTTGCGGGCATGGTTTGGCACCATCTATGAATGCCTGCTTGGCCAAACCGAAGGGCCGCGCATGGGCAGTTTTGTGAAGCTTTATGGCATTGGGCCCATGACAGGCCTGATCGATGAAGCCCTCAAGAGGCAAGCATGATGCAAGGCCCGGTCATTCACAAAATTCTGCCACAAGATGTCCATGACCAGATGTCAAATCGGGGTGAATTTGTCGGTTGGCGCGATGATCTGGATGATGGGTTCATTCATTGTTCAACAACCCCGCAATTGGCAGGCACCCTGGCCAAACATTTTGAAGGCTTTGATCGCCTGGTGTTGCTGTCGTTTGATGCCGCCATCTTGCCCGGCGTCACTTGGGAAACCTCCCGCAACAACATGCAATTTCCTCATATTTATGGCCCACTTGATTTAACCAAGGCCTTTTCCACCCAACTGCTCATACGTGGGGATGATGGCCAGTTTGCCATGCCCGAAGATTTGGCCTGACCCATGGTGATGAGATGAACTACCAGAGATTACGTCCCCTTTTGTTTATGTTGCCGCCGGAAATGGCCCATCATCTTGCCATTTTGTCCATGAAGTTCATGCCGCCCAAATCCGTGGCCAGCGACCCACGTCTTGCCACCCAATTGGCGGGCCTTGACTTGCCAAGCCCCATTGGGCTGGCGGCCGGTTTTGACAAAAATGCTGAGGTCCCAAGGGCCATGTTTGCTGCAGGTTTTGGGTTTGTGGAGGTCGGCACCGTGACCCCATTGCCCCAACCCGGCAACCCAAAGCCGCGGGTTTTTCGTCTCGTAGAAGATGAAGCCATCATCAATCGTTTGGGCTTTAATGGTCGGGGCATGGAATATGTCGTGCGCAAGCTCGCCGATGAGCCGCTTGGTGATGCGCCCAACAACAAGCCGGGGCAATTGGGCGTGAATATTGGCGCGAACAAAGACAGCCCGGACAGGTCGGCCGATTACCGCAAAGGTGCCAAAAGATTTTTGCCTCTTTGCGATTACCTCACCATCAATATCTCTTCCCCGAACACCAAGGGCCTTCGTGACCTTCAGCAGGGTGACGAGCTGCAACATTTGCTGGGTGAGGTGCTGGATGAGCGTCGCATGTGGCATGAGGAGTCAGGTCGTCAGGTGCCCGTCTTTGTCAAACTTGCACCCGATCTGGAGGAAGGGCCACTTAGCGAGGCGTTGGCGCAACTTGTTGCGACAGGTGCCGATGGCGTGATCCTCACCAACACCACCATTGATCGCCCCCATCTGCTGCGCGCTCAGGATGCCAAACAGGCCGGAGGGCTCTCAGGCAAGCCACTGGCTGTTCGCTCCAGGATCATTCTGGAACAGGCTGTGGGCATGCTGAAGGGTAGACTCCCGATTATTTCCGTTGGCGGTGTGCATGATGGACAAGAGGTCCATGACCGACTGACCATGGGGGCCACGGCGGTCCAATGCTACACCAATATGGTGTATCGTGGGCCTAGGGCACCGTCATTGATGGCCGACGAGTTGTGTGCCTGCATGGATCAAGCGGGGCAGCAATCACTGTCAGATATCAAAAAGCCCTAGGGTGCTTGAACAACATCACAAACCCCAGCGGCAAGGCCCGGAATACAAACAAAGCCCAAAGTGCTACCCATAAACCCTCGGGCCCGAATTGCGGGTACACAAACCAAAGCAACAAGCCATAGGCCATGCTTGCCAGCAGCATGGCATTTCTGATGGTGGCACCCTGGGCGAGGCCAAAGAAATAGCCGTCCAGCATGTAGCAGGAAAACCCGATCAAGGGGATCCAATAGGCGTAAAAGCCTAGGCTGCGGGCCAATTGGGCGACCTCTTCAATGGGCGCCACAAGCCCAATCAGGAAGGGGCCGAAGATGGTGAGGCCCACGCCCATGAAAAGGGACCCCACCAGCGCCATGACCAAGCCACGGCCTAAGCTTTCTTTCGCTGCGCGGTCTTTTTTGGCACCCCAAAATCTGGCGGCATAGGATTCGACCACATCGGCAATACCATCGAGTGCATAGGCCGTGACCTCCACAAAATGGAGGAGCACGGCATGGGCGGCCAGGATTTCTGTGCCCAACCGGGCGGATAGGGCATTAAAAGCGGTAAAGGTTGCAATCAGCAATAAGGTCCGCACCATGACATTGGCATTCAGGCCAGCGAGCCCGCGCAATTCGCGAAGATCCAAAAGGCGCTGTCGGTCCAGGCGGTAGCCCCTGTTGCGCGCCATGCCAGTCAGCGCGACCAAGCCGGCAAAAGCACCGAGGCTTGAAGAAATCACAGTCGCAATAGCAAGCCCTTCGATGCCCCAGCCAAGCTGGAGGGTCATAAGCCAGTTCAAACCCAGGTTAAGGCAGCCAATGCCCAGTGAGAGCACAAACATGAGCCCCGACTTGCCATGGCCAAGAAGCCAGCCATGCACCACAAAGATGATTAATTGCCCCGGCGCTGCCCAAAAGGCGATCATGAGATAGCGACGGGTCAAATCGGCCACGTCCTCTTCCACACCCAGAAGCCTGAGGCCTGCATCGGTAGTCAGGCCGCCTAATGCCGCCAACAAAAGGCCCAAAAATATTGCCAGAACCATGGCCCGCACCAATATCAATGCAGGTTCTTTGACACGCTTGGCGCCCACGGCCTGGCCTGTGAGTGCTGAGGTTGTCATGCGCAAAAAGCCAAAGGCCCAGAGCAAAAAGAAAAGTATGGTGGCGCCTGCCGCCACCGCAGCCAGGGCTTCGGTTTGACCAAGCCTGGCCACCACAGCAGTATCGGCCACACCAAGAAGCGGGATGGAGGCATTGGCAAGGATGATGGGCAGCGCCATCACTGACATTCCTTTGAAGGAACGCTCCGGCAGTTGTTCTGAGGCCGTGCCCATATATTGGCATCCTGATTACACAACCCCATTGGATAAGGGGCATAGGTTTCCGATGGGCAAATATCGCGCCCTTGGTCAGCTGTTAATGGCCAACCCCATATTTGTGAAGCAAGTTCGCCAGCCGCGGCCATCGCGTCTTTCCGACCTGACCCGTGCCCATCATCAAGATTATGTGGCCGCGGTCATGTCAGGTGAGGACCGGGATGGCTTTTCCAAACGCCTCGGCCTTCCCTTTGATAAGGCCGTTGCAAGGCGGGCATCCCTGGCGGCCGCTGGGAGCTTGGCCGCCTGCCGTGCGGCCTTGATCCATGGTTTGGCCTTTAACGCAGCCGGCGGCTCCCATCATGCGGATGCGGCCGGCGGCCGAGGTTTTTGCACCTTTAATGACGCAGCCATCGCGGCGCTGTCCATCATGGAAGAAAACCCCTCAATGCGGGTGAGCATTTTTGATTTGGACGTGCATCAAGGTGATGGCACCGCGGACATGTTGCGGTATCATGATCGGGCCACCACAATTTCGTTGCATTGTGCCGACAATTACCCCCACCCCAAAACCCGTTCTGATCATGATCTTGCCCTGGCCAAGGGCGCAGGTGATGGGGCCTATCTAGATAAGCTTGACGAGGCCTTGGGGCTGCTCTGCGACTCTAAGCCTGATCTGGTGATCTATAATGCAGGCGTTGATGTCCATCAGGATGACCGGCTTGGCCGTCTTGCCCTTACCGACCAGGGCCTTCGCCAGCGCGAGGCCCGGGTGTTGGGCCAGGTCATGAAAGAAAATCTACCCACGGCAGTGGTCATGGGTGGTGGCTATGGCGATGATGACATGGCCATTGCACGGCGCCATTTGATGGTTTTTGAAGAAGGTTACCGGCTTTTGGCAGCCAATAGGGATTGAAGATGTTCAAGATGGTCGGCGTCTCGGGGCAGCTTATCCCAACGGATCCTGCCAATGCGGGGAAAGCGCAGGGCAATGCCAGACTTATGGCGCGGGGAGGCCTGGATGCCCTCAAAATGGAGGGTCACCACCAAACCATGCTCTGGTTCATGGCGAACCTCCCGCACGGGACCAAAGCGGTTCAATGTGTTGGTGCGAACAAATTTGTCGAGCTTGGCAAGTTCCTGATCCGTGAAGCCAAAATAGGCCTTGCCGATGGGCACGAGCTGTTCCCCGGCCCAACAACCGAAGGTGAAGTCAGAATATAGCGACGAGCGTCGTCCATGGCCACGTTGGGCATAGAGCATGACCGCATCCACCTCCATGGGGTCGCGTTTCCATTTCCACCAGGGGCCCCGGGGCCTGCCTGGCACATAGGCACTGTCGCGCCTTTTGACCATGAGGCCTTCCATGGCCGGGTGGGGTGGGTTGTTCCGCAACGTATCGCATTGCTCGATGTCGCCGAAGGACACTTCTGCTGAAAGACGCAAACGCTCATGTTGTTTGCTGGCCACCAATTCCTCGAGCATCCGGCGGCGTTCATGTAATGGCCGGCTTGCGCATCGGGTTCCATCCAACAACAGCAAATCATAGGCCATGATAATGGCGGGGCTGTCCTCCATGAGCTTTTTGCTTGGTTTTTTGCGGTTGAGCCTCTGCTGCAAATCCCCAAAACTGCCCACATCATCACCACGCAAGACCAGCAATTCGCCATCAAGGATGTAGGATCCGTCGGGGAGTTCGGACAAATCCGGGAAACCCCCGGAAATATCTTCCCCGGTCCTGCTGTAAAGACGCCACTGCCCACCATGTCGGTGGTATTGG
>DKOD01000121.1 GCA_002469865.1 Alphaproteobacteria bacterium UBA7371
TTTGACCTCCTACAAAGCCTTCATTTTATTTTGCCAGAATTGATCTTGATAATAGGAGCGTTGCTGATCCTCTTGGTGGGGTCATTCTTGCAAGGCCCCAATGCTTGGAACAGCGTTGGTTATGCTTGTTTTGGTGTGTTTGTCCTTGCCTTTTTGGCAAGCTTGACGTTGGAGACAGGTGAGGCTTTTGGGGGGCAGGTGGTCAACCAACCCATCACGGCCTTCATTCGCTCGTTTGAAATTGTCTTTGCCGCCGCCAGTTATCTGCTGATCCATGCAGACCTTGAACGTGATCATGATTTGCGTAGGACCGAGACGCCAGTTCTCGTTCTGCTGGCTGTCGCTGGCATGGGGTTGATGGTGTCTTCTGGTTCTATGATGACACTCTATATGGGATTAGAGCTTCAATCTTTGTCTCTTTATGTGCTCGCAGCCACCAAGCGTGACAGCTTAAAGGCGTCTGAGGCGGGACTAAAATATTTTGTTCTTGGTGCGCTCTCCTCAGGAATTATGCTCTTTGGTATTTCTTTTGTGTATGGCGCCACGGGCAGTTTCTCTTATGATGTGATCGCCAAGGCAGATCCCATGGTTAATAGCTTCTTGCTGTTGGGAATGTGCCTTATTTTGCTGGGACTTGCCTTTAAGGTATCACTTGTCCCATTTCATATGTGGACACCCGATGTTTATGAAGGCGCCCCTATAGGTGTTACGGCATTTTTTGCAGCCGCACCCAAGGTGGCCGCCATTGGGGTTTTCGTGGTTTTGTTGCGTCATGTGTTCGCGGCGGGTTTTGAGGTTTGGTCGGTGATCATTGCCATTTTGGCGGTGGCGTCGACCTGGTGGGGTGCCTTGGGCGCTATGCGTCAGGTGAGTCTCAAGCGAATCCTTGCCTATTCATCGATTGCCAACATGGGCTTTGCTTTTTTGGGTTTTCTTTCCGGGCCCGACGTAGATGTTGGTGCGGTGGTGACGTATGCGGTGATCTATGCCGTAATGACCATCGGTGGTTTTGCTGCTATTTCGGCAATCAGGTTGCAGGGGCGGGTTGTTCAGGAACGAGCCCATATTAAGGGTTTGGCCAAAACACATCCCAAAATGGCTTTAATTCTCGCCCTACTGCTTTTTTCCATGGCAGGCATCCCACCACTTGCTGGATTCTTTGCCAAATTTGCAGTCTTTATCGCTGCCCTAGATGGCGGAATGGTTGTGGTGGCGATTTTGGCGATCCTTGCCTCAGTGGTTGGAAGCTTTTACTACCTACGCCTGGTCGTCGACATGTATATGCAAGAACCCTTAGAGGAGTTGACCATTGCCCAGCCCATTTTTCTCGCTGGGGTTGGCGCAGTTTTGGTTTCTCTGTTTGTCTTTGCACCTTGGATTTTGATGGATTCCGTTGAGGCCGTGGCAAAGATTGCCCCATAATTTTCAACATCATCACCTCCCCATTTGCTCATCCACCCAAGATGAAGCTCGGGAGCGTTATCAAATGGGCCAACCACTCGTTGTTCTTGCCGACGAGCAAATGTCAGGGCGGGGGCGTCTTGGTCGTTCTTGGGAGGGTGGCCCTGGCAATTTGTTGGTAAGTTTCGCTTTGCCCATATCTCAAGATGTAGCAAGCTTTGCCATGATGATTGCGGCCAGGGAAGTTGCTGTTTTTGTGCAAGACTTGGTTCATGAAAAGGTCCAAGTTAAATGGCCAAATGATGTGTTGATTAATGGCCAAAAAGTTGCCGGCATCATTGGGGAATTTGAACAAGCCCATTCTTGTCTTCTGCTGGGCCTTGGCATGAATATTCAGTCCACGCCCCATGTGTCCGATGCCCGACATCGGCCAACGTCACTGGCAGATCACGGTTTTCATGAGGATGTTCGGCAAGAATTATGCAAATGTTTATGTGGGGTGTTTTCCAAGTGGCTGGAGAACAAAACCCCGACGGAACATATCGTCGAAAGATTGGAGGAGGTATGTTTTCCCAAAGGAAGTTACGTCCGGCTATTGTCCCAATCCGATGCTCTTGAAGGAAGTTTTGATGGCCTCACCCGGGAGGGCCATCTCAAGCTTGTTGATAGCAAGGGCGATCAACACGTGGTAGTGGCAGGGGATGTTTTGCAATGCCGCCTGGAGGATAAAGATGCTTCTGGCTATTGATGCAGGTAACACCAACACGGTCTTTGCTGTTCATAACGGCAATTCCTGGGTGGCCCAATGGCGCACGGCGACCTCAACCACGCGTACAGCTGATGAACTGGTCGTCTGGCTTTCTAATTTGATGGCCATTTCTGGACTTGAATTTAAATCCATTACTTCTTGTATTATTTCTTGTGTGGTGCCGCAGTCATTGTTCCATTTCCGCAATTTGTCCAAGCGTTATCTTGGTGTTCACCCCTTGGTTGTTGGTGATGCTGGCACCATAATACGGCTGGAAAATCGTTTAGATAACCCAGCCGAGGCTGGTGCCGACAGGCTTGTGAATGCCGTTGGCGCGCGGGTTCTGCATGAAGGTGCCCTGCTGATTATTGATTCTGGTACGGCCACAACCTTTGATGTGATTTCTGCTGATGGTGCATTTTTGGGTGGTGTTATTTGTCCTGGCATCAATTTGTCCATGGTTGCGCTTCATGAAGCAGCAGCAAGGCTTCCGCGCATCGAAATACGCCGACCTGATCATTATTGGGGGACCAACACGGTCAATGCGATGCAAGCTGGTGTTTATTGGGGCTACATATCTCTTATTGAGGGAATGGTCGCTCGTATCATCAAATCCCATGATGAACCGATGACAGTGATTGCCACTGGTGGGGTGGTGTCACTGTTTGATGGCGCAACCAATTGCATTGATGTTTATGACCCAGATTTGACCATTAATGGTTTGCTGGAAATTTACCGAAATAATTGCCCTGAAGAAGGGTTTGTGGACGTTTGAACAAAGGAGAACAAAATAGCAAATGATAGGCTTGTCTTCTTACCCCTAGGGGGGTCGGGAGAAATAGGTATGAACCTTAATCTTTATGGTTGGGGTGAGGCCGGCAGTGAATCATGGGTCATGATTGATCTTGGTGTGACCTTTGGTGGTCCTCAGGAGCCAGGCATTGATCTGATTATGCCAGATATAAGCTACATTGAAGAGCGACGTGATCGTTTGTTGGCATTGGTGCTCACCCATGCCCATGAAGATCATATCGGCGCTGTCGCGCATCTGTGGGAGCGCTTACAATGTCCAATTTATGCAACCCCATTCACAGCCATGTTGGTCGAGGCAAAATTACGTGAGCAAGGTCTTCCAGTGACCATGATCAACCGCATAAAAACGGGTGATTCCGTCCGCATTGGTCATTTTGATATCCAATATATGGCCATTACCCATTCGATCCCTGAAAGCCATTTGTTAGGAATCAAAACCCCTGCTGGCCGTATTGTTCACACAGGTGATTGGAAATTCGACCCTGATCCGGTGATCGGAAAAGTGAGTGACCATAAGGGTTTTGCACGCTTTGCCGAAGAAGGCGAAGTTCTTGCAATGGTTTGTGACTCCACCAATGCCATGACACCAGGCCATTCTGGCTCCGAGCGTGAGGTTGCCAACAACCTGATTGACGTGGTGAAAAAGGTTAAAGGGCGCGCTGTGGTTACGACCTTTGCCTCTAATGCTGCAAGGGTTAAAGCCATTTTTGAGGCAGCTGCAGCTAATGAACGTCAGGTTGTTCTTGTGGGTCGATCCATGCATCGTATTGTCGAAGCTGCCAGATCCAGTGGCTATTTGGCTGGGCTTCCGTCAGCCGTACCGGAAGAACAGGCAGGATTTTTGCCCGCAGAGCATACGCTTATTCTCTGCACGGGGTCGCAAGGTGAGGGGCGTGCAGCCTTGGGCAAAATGGCCGAGGGAAACCATCCTCATATTCGCTTGAACAGTTCTGACACCGTCATCTTTTCGTCCAAAGTAATTCCTGGAAACGAAAAGTCTGTCTTCCGGATCTTAAATTTGCTTTCCGAACAAGGCGTTCAGGTGGTTACGGAAAAACAGGCCCCCATACATGTTTCTGGTCATCCATGCAGGGAAGAATTGGTGCAAATGTACCAGGTCATCAGACCAAAATTGGCGATTCCGGTCCATGGTGAACCCATGCACATGATGGAGCATGCCCGGATTGCTTATGGCGTGGGCATTGCCCAAGCCATTGTTCCCCATAATGGCATGATGATCGAATTGGCGCCCAACCTGGGCACAATTGTCGATGACGTGCCATCGGGCCGTATTTATATTGATGGCCGTGTTAGTGAATTGGCTGGAAATTCTGCAGCCGATGACCGCCGTCGGCTTAACTTTGCAGGTGTTGCTTATGTCAACTTGCTCCATAAGGGCAGGGAAATTCAAAAATTAACAATTTCCAGTAGGGGTGTTCCAACCCAGCTGCTCATTGATCATGGGGCGCAGTTTGACGAGGCAATTTCCGCTGTTTTTAATGCCGATGGTGTGTTGCCCTCCGAGGAAGTCCTTGGTGAAAAGGTTCGGCAGTCTGTTCGCAGGATGTACAAGTTGCTATGGGGTAAAAAACCTCTTGTTGAGGTGGAAGTTACAAATATTGAGGAGTTTGCTTCATGATTGGTCGATTAAACCATGTGGCCATTGCCGTGCCTGATTTAAAAGCCGCCAGTGCAACCTATTCAAATTTGCTTGGGGCCAAGGTTTCAGAGCCTATTGCCCAAACTGATCATGGCGTGACTGTGGTATTTGTGGAATTACCCAACACAAAGATTGAGCTTTTGGAGCCCCTGGGCGCCCAATCACCCATTCAAAAATTTGTGGACAATAATCCTGCCGGTGGCATTCATCATGTTTGTTATGAAGTCGATGATATCATGCAGGCAGCTGAGCATTTAAAAAATGAAGGTGCCCGTGTGTTGGGTGATGGCAACCCCAAGAT
>DKOD01000081.1 GCA_002469865.1 Alphaproteobacteria bacterium UBA7371
CTTGAGCAAATGGGAAGCCAAGCACTGGTGGAGCTTATGGCTGTGACCGCAGCCTACAACATGGTCTCACGCTTTTTGGTGGCCACGGGCATCCATTCGGAGCATCGATAAATACAAATTTATGCATAAATTTGCATCGCGGAATTCATTTTTGTGATAAGCGGATTGATAAGTATCTGTGAGGCGTGGAATGATTAGTGATGAAAACACAACCGTGGATGTGGATGTCGATGCTTCTGACAATTCCAGTCAAGCGATCGGAGAGGGTATTACAGATGAGGGCAGCAATTACAGTATTCTCGTAGAAACAAATTCACAGTCTAAATCGCACTTTCTGAGACTTGGCGACACAGAAAGTGATATTACAGCGGTCACCGGTGCAGCTTTTCCATCTGGTGCCCATCCAGGTATTGTCATGCAATCAAACGAATACTTGAACAATATTGTGAATCAAAATTACAACCTTACCACCTATGACTATAAAAGCCAAATAAAGGGAAAACGAAAAACATTTATTAATGGATCAGATACCCGCGAGGCATCTGGTAACATTACAAGAACAATCAAAAACAATGTTGCCACAACGTCAAAAAGTCGAAGCGTGGTAGCAGATGAACATATTATTGACGTTGCAGGTGATTACTTTCAAAAAAGCGAAGATACATGCACTTTTTCGTATCAGAGCTTCTGGAGAAATTGTGCCTCGTTTGATGGGAACACAAAACACTCCGTAGATTTTTTCCTTGGGAGTGTGACTTCCATAAGCAAAGGAACGGGAAGCAGCACTTCATTTGCGCTAAATTTTTCGATTAATTTGGGTTTTGCCGGCCCCGCCGGATTGGTTGATGTTGTTCGTGATCGTGACACAGCAATAAATATTAGTGGAGCAGCTAGCATCATGCAATATGGCGCAAATATATTTTTTCAAACTGATACTGAAAACAAGTATTATCTTGGTGCCGGTCTAAATAAGTTCGAATTTAAACTGGGACTTTTTTACAAAAATGCAGACAAAAAAAAGGAAGACAAGTTAGTCTGCCAGGAATCCGCCAGTATTTCCATGATGTTATCATTGTTCAACAATGCGAAGTCTCAAGAGGTATTGCAAATGTGCGCGGCTGCAATTCATTCCTGTGCGAAAGATGATACCCGCGCAGAGACACGCAATACTGGGTCTGTTGTGGAAGTTCAAACATGATTTACTATTCGATTGCAGTGCCCAATTATGGTTACATACGCCTAGGAGATCCAACAACATCAGACCCAGCCGTTCCCTCACAGCCTGGACATAGTAATTGGGCCATCACCAGCGCGAGTTGGGTTTCTAATGAGGAGGGTATCTTTATAATTTCTTATGCTGACATGAATATCAATACCAATATTTCCGGCGGTGGAAGCTATGTAACTTGCGAAGATCAGGTGATTTATGTGGGTGGTAGTTACAGCCGCTGCGCTCAATCAATCACTGAAGTAGTCTCAGGGGATGAGGAAGAACGCATAGGTGATAAAGATGATTACGACACAACATCCAAACACCATGAGACGGTTAATGGCAAAAGGACTGAGTCGAGCGAAAATGACTCCTACTCAGGCATAATCATGCTTGAAAAGTCTCAAGGTAATATTTGTTACGGCATACCAAAAGACCAACCAGAAAAAGGAGATCCGGGGAAGGCAATAGAATCCGTCTTCACGCTTACGTTTTATCAAAATTTCACCATGACAGAAAAGGCAACAGAGCTGTTACATCCAGCCTTAGATCCATTTAATACTGGAGGAAAAGATCCTGCAACCAACATGTCATTCACAATTGGAGGCACATTAAACATCAACCTTGCAAGTACTTTTAGTCAATTTCAAGGCTTAAGCGTAACTTTGAATTTTACGTCTACAGACTACCTCCACATCGGCGTTGCAAACAACGAGAGTAAGCTTTACTTAGGGGCTGGCCAAATTGAAATTATTGGCGGCAAAACGCAAAAAATAGTTTTGGGCAGTGAAACGAAGCTCAACCCCTTGTTGCAAAGCGAAAAAAATAAAAAGGAAAACGTAACTGCGGTGATGTTGGCGCTAGACGCCATGGAAAAACAAAATATACAAAACGCGTTGGAATTGGATGGCATCAAACTTCGTGTGCAAGGGAAACGTAGTGAGGATCTAGGATAAATGTCCACGAGTTACTCCATTCATGTTCCCAACGCTTCAAAAGAAGCTTCCTTATTGATTAATGCAAATAGTATTTCGTCGACCACAACAGGTGATTTTGTGCTTATTATTAATCAAGATATCCGATATTCAGTGTCGAATAATATGATTTTGAAAACTGAACATTCTTGGGAAGAAACTGTTAAAAGTACAGATAGTGATGCAAGCATGTATGAAACCGCCAACAGTCGGAACCATCAGGCATTAGATTATGAGCATGTTGTTGAAGGAGACGAAAACATCACGATCCATGATAATAATCGTTGTCAACACAGCCTTATGAACATAAACACGGGCAATTTGACGCGCGAATCCAAACATTTAAATCTCATTACGGATGTGTTGAACACAAATGTGGGTAATTCGCTGACAATTTCTGGCTCGACCACAAGCACCCGTTTCCGTATTGGCTACGAAATTAACATCGCCATGAGTGCCAAAACGTCAATATCCATGCCGTTTAACCTCGCCATCACCATAAACAAAACTGGTTTCACGTATCACGCGGGGCTCAAAAGTTCGGTATTTTCTGTTATGATAGAGTTAAAACGGTACAAGGTAAAAAATGATCAATTCAGTAAGCGAGAATTCTACACTGGGAGTACTTTAGAGATTGCGTTGGGTTTCAGCAATGAGATTTACGACGTCATGCAAGAGACGAAAGCCCTAACTTTGGAATTAAACACAAAGAAAGAACGATATGACCGTACTTTTAAATTCCTGTCTTCCATGGGTATTGATGTAGCTGGACAGTCCACGCAAAATACTAAATTTAATTCGAGGATATAAGTATGGTGATAGCCGTAACAAATTGTATTCCTGGCGTTGCTGTTGGTCCGGATCCGACAATACCTCTGGCCCCGGTCAATACCTCCATGACCGTAACAGGGATTCCCACCCAGTACACCAACCTGACTTGGTGCTTTCCGCTTCATAATATCGGTACCATGGGTGCTGCGTCGGTGGGTGGCGCCTGTGGCATGTGGACAAAGACAATGTCTTCCACCATGTTATCGGTGGGTTTCATGCCCGCCACCCGCTTTACCGATCTGCAATTGAGTGACTTTGGCGTATCGGTACAATCGCCCCACAGCCCCACCCAATTTGCCCTTTTGGTGTTGCGCTAGGGCGAAACATGCGGATTATTAAACCCTTCACCCTGCCAATAAGTTACCGGGCTTTTTCGTTGCGCGGCCAGCATTGCCTTGCGGTCACTGTCTTTCAATTTTTCGATGTTGATGACCCCAACCAGCTAATCCTTGAACAAGAAATGTGGGGATTTTTGGGCGAGCGCCTTCCGGGTGTGCCGGATCTTGGCATGCCCAAGGCCAAAGCTGAGCTTGTTTTGCTTGGTGAGGTTCAAGCACCCGCGGGTCAAATGGTCGAAAAATTAGAGGCCCGCGCCCAGATAGACAAAATCCATGCCGAGCTTAATGTTCTTGGTGACCATTATTGGCAAACTGGTCCCGATGGACGTTTGACCATGACCCGGCCACAGTTTTTTGCCACCATGCCGCTGGGCTGGGAACATTCCTATGGTGGGCCAGGTTATGAGCATAACCCCCTTGGATGTGGCCATAAACCTGAGGCAAGCATCAGGGCCGGCAAGCCTGCCAAATTGCCCAATATTCAATTGCTCGGGGATGAAATCACCGCGGCGAACCAATTGCCGCGCCATGCATTTTCTGGCCATCCTTATCCTGCGGAACTGCTCATACGTCAGCGCATGGCCGGCACCTATGACAAAAATTGGTTGAAGAAAAAGGCCCCCTTCCTACCAGAAGATATTGATTGGTTGTATTTTAACCGCATGCCTCCAATGATGCAGCAGGAAGGTTTTTTTGCCCCATCCACACCCTTTCGGCTGGTTCACTTTCATGCAGATGCGTCAAGCATTGAAGCTGTCCTACCGCCTTTTGTTACCCGGATTTTCAGCGCCAAGGGCGAAGAAAACAAGCCAGGCCAAATCACAGAGACCAAAAGCGTGATTGATACCGTCATGCTCGATGGCAGCGCCAAACGGGGCATTGCCATCCATCGAGGCATCATCAAGGTGGAGGATAGTGATGCGGCGGACATCGGCAATCTTCTGGTTGCCTTTGAACGTGTTGGGGATGAACCAAGACCCCAAGAACATTATGTCCAATTCATTAGCAAGAGGGCAGACCCGGAACATGGTTGGATGTATGTGCTGCAGGATTTTGATCTCTCACCCCTGCGCAGCGCCAATGCTGTGAGCGCTCAGGCCGACGCATTAGCAGAAGCCGATCTGGTCGAGCAAAAAAGAAAAACAGCAGGTGAAAACCTGATTATGGAACAAGTCAAAATGTCCGTGGGGGAGGAATTATCTTTTTTGTTGGACGAAACACCTGCTGAAGGCATTTCAGAAGATGCGCCAGCTATTAAAGACCCCCCAAAAATCACACCATATGACATTGAAAATTTTCATGTTGATCTTAAAGCAATGAACGATTGGGCCCGGGAAACGGAGGCTGCATTAGAGGCCAAAAAGAAAGAATTAATCGACAAGTATGGCGATGGGGTACCTACGCCTGAACCAATTCTCTCTGAACAACGAAGGGTGGAGAAGATTGTTGGAGAACCCCTCACCTTGAACGCAGAAAAGTCCGATTTGGAAAACAAGAAATTTGTGCTCGCCAAGGCACTTGGTCAATTGCACGGCAGTTACCTCGACGAGCTCTCAAATGAAGGCAATGTGGAGTATGTGTTCGGGAAGCTGGAAAGTGTGTTGGCAGAATCCATAGAGGTTTATCACGAGAACAAAGATAAGTTTTCTCGGGCAAAAGATGGCACCCACAACGCAAATGATGAAATAGCCGAGAATAGTGGAGACAATATTTTTGATATTTTGGATGACATCAATCCGTCATCCGTTCCAGAAGATGTTCCCAACCAAAAAGAAGAGCTAAAAAAAGTATTGCCTGACGCATATGGCAAGCTTATCGACAAGGTCCAAGATAACGAAAAATCCAGTGTCAGCAAAACGCCTGAAGATGCTTTGGAGGAAATCTCCAAGGTTCGCTCGTTGGTAGGCGAGATGGAAGATATCACGCTCGAGGCCAAATCCGCCCTTCATGATAGCTTGCTTCTTTCAGACCAAGCTTTTTTAATTGATCCACTTCCCAATGAAAATGTGCGCGCCTACCTTGGTGATGTCGTTGCTACTCACCATAACCTAGGCTGGTCATTTCAGGGTCGCGACCTTACAGGCGCCAATTTGAAGGGTGCTGATTTACGCCATGCAGATTTTCGTGACTGCAATTTGCAACTGGCCGATCTTTCTGGTGCAGATCTCCGTCATGCAAAACTTACTCGTTGTGTGCTAATCGAGGCGAACCTTCAAGGCGCATTATTGGATGGCGCT
This sequence comes from Alphaproteobacteria bacterium UBA7371, assembly GCA_002469865.1. Lineage (GTDB taxonomy): Bacteria > Pseudomonadota > Alphaproteobacteria > UBA8317 > UBA8317 > UBA8317. Next base: position 5,591 of record DKOD01000081.1, read on the forward strand.
GATCTCACAGAGGCAAATCTTTCCAAGGCCCAGCTGGATGACGCCCATGGCAAAGGCTGCCAACTGATTTCTTGCCATGCGATGGGCCTCGTGGCCCGTCGGGCAAAATTTCCTCAGGCCAACCTCCAGGGTGGTGTTTGGATGGAATGTGATCTGGAAGGCATGGATCTGCAGGCAGCTGTAATTAAAGATTTTGACTTGTTTAAAACAAGTATTAAAGGCATGAGGCTCAACGATGCGCACATTTCTGGACTATCCATTTTTGAAGGTGAGGCCTCGTGCCTTGACTTAACCAATGCCTACATCACCAAGTTTTCACCAACCAAAGTTACGCTGACCAATTGGATTGCAAATAATGCTATTTTTGAAAATTTTGCGCCATCCGGCTTTGATTTTTCGGGATTAATTGCCAAGGGTGCGAAATTTACCGGCAAGGGAAATTCTTTTCATGAATGCATCCTAATTGGCGCAGATTTTCGGGGCGCCATGATGGATGGTGTGGATTTATCAAAATCAAATGCCAGTCAGGCGAATTTTGCAGGGGCATCCCTTCGCGGTGCTTTTTTAAACAATGCCAACCTATCGGAATGTAATTTTGTTGGCGCCGACTTGCTGCGCGCTAATTTTCGCAAATCTGCCTTGGCTCGTGCAGACCTAGGGCGGGTTAATCTTTACCAGGCCAATTTGGATCAGGCGGTCTATCTGCATACCAACATTGAAGGTGCCAACATCAAAAGAACCTTGTTGGAGGCAGATTAATGAACCAAGAACGTTTGGAATTGCTCATGGCCGCGGGCATGATCATCAGCAGAGAGCATTTGCAAGGTCTGAACTATAAAAACAGGAAACTAGAAGGCTGTCACCTGAGCGACTGCCAACTAGACCGTTGTGTCTTTGATTATGTGCAATTCAAAAAATGTCTTTTAAGCAGCATCGATTTCTCAACCGCCTCCACACATTTGCCCAACTTTGAATCCTGCATGTTGAGTGGATGTAAGTTAAGTGATGTAGACGCCAATGGTCAGACTTGGTTCATGAGTCAGTTTTCCGATTGTGATTTATCACATGCGGATCTTTCAAAAATTAATATCGAACTTTGTATTTTTAGCAATTGCAACCTTACTGGCATCAAGTTTGATCAAGCAAACATCCACCGCTGTATTTTTGATAATTGCCTTCTCGATGGCGCCCAGTTTGATGGGTCAACTTGGCACCGCATGTCGATCATGAAAGCGGATTTTCATAAATTTCGTTTTGACGGGGTAAAACTGCGCATTGTCGGCTTCAATGATTGTGACTTCACCAACTTGGATCTGTCAGGCCGCTCCTTCAGCCAATGCAACTTTACAGGCGCCAATCTTGCTGGTGTCAACGCCCAAGGGTCCGATTTCTCCTCATGCATGATGTCCAAGGCCAACCTGACCAACATCATGCTCAACGGCGCCAACATATCCGATGCGCTTTTTAATGAAGCGGATCTCACCTCGGCCCAAATGCAACAAACAAAGGCCGATCGCGCCATTTTCAATAAGGCCGTGATGACGGCCGCCGACCTGACTGGATCAAGCATGGAAATCTCCCAATTTGTGGAAACCGACCTCCGCTTTGCCAAATTGTCTTATTGCAATTTCACCAGGGCTGATTTTAGCAAAGCCAACCTAGAAAATGCGCAGATGGTTGGCGCAACGCTTTCCTTTACCAACTTCCACCTTATTGAAGATAAAAACCTTCAAATAGATGGAACAAACCGCCTGTCGGGTGCGATGGAAACAGATATGGAACGCTATCAGGGCGAAGAATTCAAAACAGAGGAGCAGCCCAATGGTCTATCATGACAAAATAAATCCGAGCCGAGCCATGTTGGTGGGGCAATTCACAGCACATGTTGCCCACTCATCAGACAAGAAATTGACGCTCCGGGTAAATGACCAACTCATGCCAGCAACACGAGCGGCAAGCTGTCTGCTCGAGGCCAGGTCGAAGGACCAGGTTCTCTGCTGGGGCGATGGCGAAAACATTTACGTCACCGATGTGCTTGAACTTGATGCCGGGGAACGACGTTTGCGCCTCCACGAAGCCATCACGGAACTCACCGGCACGCATTTGGCCATCAAGATGGATGAGGAATTTTCCATCCACACAAAAATATTCCGGACGGTAAGCAAACATTGGCAGCAATGGTCGGGGCATATCGATGTCACGGCCAAAAGAATGATCCAGATGATTACTCATTGCACGGCACACTTCCATGAACGTCACCAAAAAGTTGATCAACTTGATGCCAGGAAGGTGGGAACGTCCATGCTTCAGGCCGATGATGCCATCATCCAACAGGCCGACGCCCAAATTATTGTTGGAAAGGAAGATATCCGCATGGACGCAAAACGGATCTCCATGGGATGAGTGACGTCATTGAGACAGAAATCGAGGCCGCAGAGCAACTTCTCAAGGATGATCGGCTTGCCGAAGCCCAGGGTATTTTTGAAGAAACACTTGCCGCCCAACCAGAAAATATCAGGGCGATTATTGGACTTGGTGTCATCGCACTAAAACGTAATGAACTGGACCAAGCCATTGACCTTTTTGGCGTGGCCACCTCTGCGGACCCCAAAAATGCCCCAGCCTTTGCCAATTTAAGCCTCGCGTATCAGGCAAAAGAAGACTTTGAAGCCGCGGAAGATTGCATTCGCCATGCACTTAGCCTGAGCCCCAACGAGGCAAGTTTTCTGGTTGCGTTGGGCTTTCTCACCCTAAAAGACGGCCAACAAGATGAGTCTGAGAAATGTTTTGCTCAGGCCATGAGACTCGATGCAACAAATATCGACGCCCGTTTTGGCATGGGCTGCCTCCTGATGGAGAAACATGCTTCAGAAGAAGCTGAAGAGCTTTTTAAATCTTGCCTAAAGGACAAGCCCGACGCCATGGCGCCGCGAAATGCCTTGGCAGCCTTGCATGTTGCCCAATCAAAATTTGCCGAGGCCGAGCAAGGATTTAGGCAAGTGCTGAAGCAAAACCCCACGGACGAGCATGCCGTTATGAACCTTGCCCATGTGCTTATTAACCTACAGAAAGCAGATCAAGCCGAACCATTGTTGAAACGTATTTTGCGTCTACAACCCAAAAACCCCAACATGTTGCACATGATGGGGCAAGCACTCCTTGCCCAAGGCAAGGCGTCTGAGGCCATCACCTACTTGTCTGAGGCACTGAAGCTCGCACCAGATGCCCAGATCGTGGCCGCAAATCTCATCACGGCATTACGCCATATCGGTGATCTGGCAAAGGCGGAACGGCTGGCAGCCCATATGTGTGAAGCCCGACCCGATGAAACGGGTTTTAGAATGCTTGCCATGGATTGCTACTTTGCCAGTGGTGCTTGGCACAAAGCCTGGTCGCTCCAAATGCACACAGAAAATTTGGCAGATGGTGTTTGGGTCTTGAACCATTTGGACCGGGACATGGTGTTTTTGCTCAGGCTCGCCAATTCCCAACATGAAGCCTGGAAGCCAAAAAAGGTCATGGTTCCCGAAGGGGAATATGACATCATGCGCAAGCTTCTGCCCCCTGACGTGGACGTGGTGGGAACAACAGAACCACCGGCTGGATCAGGCAAATCCCAAGCCTCCTCCATGCTTGGTCAATTGGCACCAAATATTGACGATCTGATGACCTATCCCGTTCAACCCCCATCCCTGGCCGAGCAAATTGAATTTCCATCCATTCTCAAGGGACGGGATGGTCCCATTTATGCGGTGGTGCCAGGTCCGGATAACTCGCCCCATTGGGTGGCTGCCGGGCAACCTGGGCCCGAGGAGCTCATCACGACGCTTGGGAAATCCCAGGCCTCATTTTTGTTTTTGGCACCATGGGCCCAGGCACAATTACCGACAAACATCATCTCAGACACCAGTATGCTTACTTCATTGGAGAGCATCGTCTCTCTTTTCGCCCATGTGGATGGTATTTTGGCTTGTGACCATGCCATCGGTCATTTGGGCGGGCTACTGGGCACCAAAACAGCCCTTATGCTTCCTTCTTTTTGTGACGGCCGCTGGGGTGTGCAAGCCACAACACCAATTTATCCGAGCGCCAGGTTGTTCCACAAATCCAACCAAGGGCAATGGACCGATGTCATCAGCCATGCGGAGAAATGGTTGAACTCATAGCCATAAGAAAATTTCCCGCACCGATGATCGCGTCGCGACGCAGCCAGCACTTTCAAACCACC
>DKOD01000159.1:0-1471 GCA_002469865.1 Alphaproteobacteria bacterium UBA7371
GACCCTGAACTTCTGAGAATTCATGTTCAAGGGGAGCATGACTTCCAGCTTAAAGATATTGTTGAATTGCGCGCACGTGATGATGTTGGGTTTGTGGTGCAAGATATAAGGTCGATTTCAAGGCGGATATTGCTGCAATCGGCAGATGGTGGCCCCATCACCAGGGCCAACCTCCTACCGGGTGGGCCCGACGACCCCATTGTTCAGCGCGGCCATGATATTCAAGGTGGAAAAATAGCAATGTCCCAGGCCTTGGCCACGCGGCTTAAGGTTGAAGTGGGGGATGTGGTGACCACTGTGCTTAACCGCGGGAATCCGCCAAAACTCTTGGGAAAGACAGGTTTTGAAATCCTCGAGGTGATCCCATCGCGCCTTCTGGCCGGCCATGGTGTGGTGATGGACCCCATCGTGATGGATCAAATTGAAGCCTTTTATGATGGATATGCCGTAACCCCGTTAGGCATCAGCGAAGGTGAAAATTTTGACGCCCGCAATCAAGTGTTTGAAAACATGCGCATCTACGCCCAGGGCCTCGATGATGTGGGCCTTTTGGCCCAATTTCTGCAGGAAAAATATCAGGTTCCGGTCAAATCAAGGGCCTCGGAGATTCAAAGGGTTCAGGATCTGAACGCCAACCTTAATTTGGCATTATTGATCATCGTGGTGGCAGCCATCATTGGTCTTCTGGCGTCCATGGCCTCATCGCAATGGGCAGAGGTAGAGCGCAAAAAACGGCCTTTGGCGACCATGGCACTCATGGGCTTCACCGCCAAACAACGGGCCCTTCTCCCCGTCATACAATCATTGGTCACAACCATGACCGCGCTTTTTGTAACATTGCTGGTGGTTCTCATGGGCCAGGCTTCATTTGAATTGCTGCTGGCGTCAAGCCTGGATGGCCGGTCGGTGGTCCAATATTCCCTGATACAGGTCATGATTTCGACCTGTCTGATTTTGTTGCTCTCCATGGGTGCTTCAGCGGCGGCTGCATTCAGGGCCTCGAAAATTGAACCTGCCATGTTAATCAGAGGAGAAACCTGATGAGGATCGTTCTTTTTGTTGCAAGTTTTTTGATGGGGCTCACACCAGCCATTGCCTCGCAATGGAAGCCCATGCAATTTGACCCAAGCAAGGAGGGATCAGCAGACCTTATCATTCCACTGCCTTGCGGCGGGTCCATGGCATTCAACAAAGTTGTTACCCCGGCCAGTGCCAGCAACCCACTGGATGATGCAAGATTTCGCCTTGGTCATTCATCAGTGGAAAGTGGGTTTGAGGATTTTCAGCGCAATGGTTTTCTGCGCGGGCCTTTTGCAGACTCCGATTCCCAAGCCCCTTTCTATTACATCGGTCGTTACGAAGTCACCAAAAACCAACTGCATGCCATCAAAGGCGAATGTGATGCCATCAAGACCAACATCGCCGGCACCATCCCCGCCAGCAACATAAGCTGGTTTGATGCCATTGAACT
>DKOD01000159.1:1806-11973 GCA_002469865.1 Alphaproteobacteria bacterium UBA7371
TTAAGTGAATGGCTGCGCGCCAATGCCGAAGGTCAGCTTCCCAAGGTCGAAGGAATTCCATCCTTTGTGCGGCTTCCCACGGAGGCGGAATGGGAGTTTGCTGTAAGGGGGGGCGCAAAAGTTAACAAAGCAAGTTTCGATGCAAGATTATTCCCCATGGATGGGGAGGTTGGGGAATATGCCTGGTACCAAGGGCCAGCATCATCAAAAGACAAATTGCGTCCCATAGGCAAAAGAAAACCCAACCCACTTGGTCTTCACGATGTCTATGGAAATGTGGAGGAGCTTATTTTGGAACCCTACCATTTGAATGCATCAGGCCGCGCCCATGGGCAGGTTGGTGGGTTCATGACCAAGGGCGGCTCCATCCGCAGCGATGCCACTGAGTTGCGAAGTGGCATGAGGTCTGAATGGCCTTATTATAATGTTAATGCCGCTGAAGCCCTGCGCCAGGACACATTTGGGGTTCGTTTTGTGATGGCTTCCCACATCCTTGTGTCAAGCAAAGCCACCGATGACATCCGCAATAGTTGGGCAAAACTCTCTGAAACCGACGGCGGTGCCTTGGATGACCCACTCAACACCCTCAACCAGATGCTTGATGAAGAAAATGTTGGGCCTCGGAAAGCCGCCCTTGATGCGGTAAAAGCTCAGGTCCTTCAAGCGCGACAAGAGATTGAAGACAAGCAAATCGCCACGGTGGAAAGTCAGATTTCCAATGGTGGGCTATTCACCTTTTTGATGGAAGATGCCCGTCGCGATTTGCAGCGCGACAGGGCGCGATTGTCCAAAATGGAAAAAAAATTGGCCGACGAACGTTCCAAACTCAAAAATATGCCGGAAGCACAGCGTCTTGAATATGAAAAAGCCATCCAAAAAGTGGAAGCGACCCTTCAACCCGTCTATGATCGAGAAAAATTGATTGCAGAAAAGCTGGAGCTCTTTTCTCAATCTTATGTCAATCTACTTCACTCTACCATTAAAGGCTCTACGCCCAAGATGAGGATTATGGCGGGGGACCGCGTGGAACAGGAGCTACGAGAGAACGGAGATCAACTCTTTTTGAAACGAGTTCAATCATTCAGAGCGAACATCACCAGGTATGCCAACAACCCCCAGCTCACCGCTGATGATCTGATCAATAATGCAATACCCACCAAAAATTAATTTTGAAGGATCCACAACATGATGAACGTAATTAAACTACCCCTTATTGCCAGTTTATGCATGACCATGACTGTTGCAGCATGCGGAAGCGGCGCGGCACCCGTAAGCACCGTCGGCCCCAATGGCCAAAAACTAAGCCCTGCCCAAATTGCCTTGAGACAACAGGCTGCTGATTACGACAAGGTTGTGGAAGATTCGACCACAGGTGGCGTTGTACTTGGGGCCCTTGCCGGCGCTGCCTTGGGCGCATTGGTGTCAGGAGATGTCGAGGGGGCCGTGGTGGGCGGTGTTGCTGGTGGTGTTGCCGGCGGTGTGATTGGCAACCAATACGGGAATTACCTCGTGCGTAAGGACAACCAATTTAAATCCGACCAGGCCTCCCTTGACCAGGATATTAAAGCGGCAAGGGTGGAAGCTGAACGTTCCCAGAAAAATGTCTCTATTGCCAAATCCATTCTCAATGAAAACCGTAGGGAGCTTGCCTCCTTGCGGCGCAAGGTGACCGCAGGTCAGGCGTCAAAAGTGGCGCTCAACCAACGAATTGGAACGCTAAACCAAGACATCACCCTGGTGAACCAGATGATCAAAACGGGTAATGAGCGACTTGCAGCCCTTGAAAACAACACACAGCGTTACCGCGCGGCTGGCCGCAATATCACAGCTTTACGTGCTGTTGGTCAGCAGGAAGCTCAAAGAATTGCTGAATTGCAACGCATTGCTTCAGAGCTTGCCGCTGAAAAAAGTATTTATGAAAGTTGAGACATGAGAAACATGCGTCCATTATTTGTATCATCATTGCTGTTGTCTGGGTTAACCCTCGCGGGTTGCCAGACAACATCATCACAAATTCAGGCTGACCCCTGCGCCGCGGCCAACGCACGCATCACGCTAGGAAATTTGGCACGAAACTCCGCTGGGGATGCCTATGGGAAATGCTTGAATGAATTGCGGACGGAACTGGCATCGGCCAGATTTCGTGCGCGAGAACTGGAAATCCAAGCAACTGATTTGGAAGCTCAGTCCGCCTCTCTCAACGGCGAACGCAAACAGGCGGCATTACGTCTTGCGAAGGTAAAGAAGCAACAAGCAGCACTTGCCTCGCGACTGGCGGCCTTGAAGGATGCCAAACAGATAGACGAACAAAAGGCACAAAAGCTCATTGCCCAAGAAGAGCGTTTAAGCGGCAAAATTTCTGGCAACAACCAAGGTATAAGTGCCGGTGAAGAAAAGTCTGTGAGCTTGGAAATGCTTCAGCTTGAAGCAGAACTTGCTGCATCAGGCGTTTAAGGACACCAGCAAGAAAAAGCCCGCCCCCTCTTAATGATGGGGCGGGGTTTGTTGTTGGCAGTTTATTGAATTGCCGACACGGCCCGCTTGGTCATGACCTTGATCAAATTGGCACGATAGGCTGCGGAACCATGAAGGTCCGACATCAAACCATCAGCAGAAATAGCAACTGCATCCACTGCATCAGCATGGAAGTTGGCATTCAAAGCAGCTTCGAGCCCATGATGACGCATCACACCATCCTCGCTCGCACCGGTGATCGCTACCCGCACCCCATCTTCGTCATGGAACTGGGCCACAAACACACCGGTCATGGCATAGCGTGAAGCTGGGTTCGGGAACTTCATATATTTGGCCCGGGCTGGGATCTTGAAATCAACCCGGGTGATGACCTCTCCTTCTTCCAGCGCCGTCATGAACAGGCCTGTGAAGAAATCTTCCGCCATCAGCATGCGGCTGTTGGTATGGATGCGGGCATCGAGCGCCATGGCCGCTGACGGGTAGCAGGCTGAGGGGTCATTATTGGCAAGTGACCCGCCAATGGTGCCCCGGCGGCGCACCTGGGGATCACCAATCTGACCTGCCAATTCGGCCACCGCAGGAATATGGTGGTGCAAAATGTCGGATTGTTCGACATCCATATGCCTGGTGGTGGCACCCACGCAGACATGGTGGTTGTCATGGGTCACGCCCGATAGGCCATGAACATGCTTCAAATCCACCAATTGTGTTGGGGCCGCCAAGCGTTGCTTTAGTGTGGGGATCAGCGTTTGACCCCCAGACACAGGCTGAGCTTCTTCATGATTTTTCAGCAATGCCACCGCATCATCAAGATCTTTGGGTTTTACATATTCAAATGCATACATCTTCGTTGATCCCTTATTCTGCAGCTATTTTGCTGTTGGAGAGGTTGATGGCATTCCAGACTTTTTCCGCAGTCAGCGGCATGTCCAGATGGGCAATGTGGTGGTCCTTGAGGGCATCAAGAACAGCATTCACAAAGGCAGGTGGGGAGCCAATGGCTCCAGCCTCACCACATCCCTTCACGCCCAATGGGTTGTGGGTGCAGGCTGTGACACAAGTTTCCACGTCAAAATCCGGAAAATCAGCGGCCCGTGGCATGGCATAATCCATATAAGATGCCGTGAGAAGCTGGCCGGATTCATCATAGACCGCCTGCTCAAGCATGGCTTGCCCCAAACCTTGGGCCAAGCCGCCATGGACCTGACCTTCCACAATCATGGGGTTTACGATTTCGCCAAAGTCATCGGCAGCCCAGAACCCAAGAATTTGAGAAACGCCCGTGTCGGGGTCAACTTCCACCTCACAGAGGTAAGAACCCGCTGGGAAGGTAAAGTTCTTGGGGTCATAAAAGGCAGTTTCTTCAAGGCCTGGCTCCAGATCCTCTAATGGGTATTGGTGGGGCACATAGGCAGCCAATGCGACTTCGCCAAAGGCTTTGGCCTTGTCGGTACCTTGGGCCTTAAAGGCACCATCTTCAAAGACAATGTCATCCTCAGACACTTCCAAAAGGTGGGCGGCAATCTTTTTGCCCTTGGCCACGATTTTGTCCACGGCATTTACGATGGCGGTGCCACCCACAGCCAAGGAACGGGACCCATAGGTGCCCATGCCAAAGGGAACACGGTCGGTATCACCATGGACGATTTCAACAGAATTATAATCGATGCCAAGGCGGCTGGCGACAACCTGGGCAAAGGTTGTTTCATGACCTTGGCCGTGGGAATGGGAACCAGTGAACACCGAGATCGAGCCTGTTGGGTTCACACGCACGGTCGCAGCCTCATAAAGGCCAGCCCGGGCACCCAGTGTCCCCACCAGTGATGATGGGGCAATGCCACAAGCCTCAATATAGCATGACAGGCCCAAGCCACGGAGCTTACCACGGCTTGCCGATTCCGCGCGGCGCTTATCGAAATTGGCATAATCAGCCATTTCCAGCACCTTATCCAACGTGGCGTCATAATCACCGGTGTCATAAACCAATGCCACCGGGGTCTGATAGGGAAATTGGTCCGGCTTAATGAAATTCCGACGACGAATTTCCACCTGGTCCATGTTCATTTCTAAAGCGGCTTTGTTGATCATCCGCTCCAACAAATAGGTGGCCTCGGGACGACCGGCACCGCGATAAGCATCCACCGGTGTGGTGTTGGTAAACACCGCACGCACCCGACAATGAATGGCTGGGGTGGTGTATTGGCCTGCAAGCAAGGTGGCATGCAGCCAGGTGGGAATGCACGGCGCAAAGGTGGAAAGATAAGCGCCCATATTGGCCAGGGTGTCAAAGCGCATGGCTAAGAATTTGCCATGCTCATCCATGGCCACTTCGGCATGGGAACGATGATCTCGGCCGTGGGCATCGGTCGTGAAGGCTTCCGTTCGGTCAGCAGTCCATTTGACCGGGCGACGCAACTGAGCAGATGCCCAGGTCACAAAAGCTTCTTCCGCATAGTGATAGATCTTTGATCCAAAACCACCACCCACATCCGGGGCAAACACCCGCAAACGATGTTCTGGAATATTGAGCACAAAAGCACCCATCAAAAGCCTAATCACATGGGGATTCTGGGAGGTTGTATAGAGCGTGTAACGCTCTGTGGAATCATCATATTCCCCAATGGCGCAGCGGGGCTCCATGGCATTGGGCACCAGGCGGTTGTTCACCAGATCAATCTTGGTGACATGGTGGGCCTGGGCGAAGGCGGCTTCGGTGGCTTCGCCATCGCCAAATTCCCAATCATAACAAACATTATCCGAGGCTTCTTCATGAACCTGGGCCGCGTTCCCGTTGATTGCGGCATGCATATCCACCACCGCAGGCAGCTCTTCTATGTTCAATATAATGGCCTCGGCTGCATTCTTGGCTTGTTCGGCGGTTTCGGCCACCACTGCAGCGATTGGATCGCCCACATGGCGCACCTTACCATCCGCCAGAATGGGGTGGGCCGGCTCTTTCATGGGCTCACCATGACGGTCGGTAATTTGCCAACCACACGGAATACCGCCAAGGCCAGCTGCCTTAATATCCTCACCGGTAAAAATGCGCACCACACCTTCCATGGCTTTCGCTTCGCTGCAATCGATAGAGCGCACAACACCATGGGCCACTTGGGACCTTAAGAACACCACATGGCTCTGGCCTGTGCGGTTCATGTCATCGGTATAATTGCCTTTGCCCCGCAGAAAGCGAACATCTTCACGGCGCTTTGTTGCGGTGCCAATTCCCCCTTGAATGGTCATCATTGATCTCCCTGTATATGGTTTGTTTTGTTGTTTGTTTTTGTGGTTAACCGCGCATCTCTGCAGCGGCTGATTGGATTGCCTTCACAATATTGTGGTAGCCCGTGCAACGGCAGATATTGCCCTCAAGCCATTCGCGAACTTCATGATCAGTGGGGTTTTTGTTGGTTTTGAGAAGATCAGCCGCGCTCATCACCATGCCCGGTGTGCAATAGCCACATTGAAGCCCATGATGTTCCTGAAAAGCTTTTTGCAACACACCAAGGCTTCCATCAGCATCGGCCATGCCCTCAATGGTGGCAACTTCGGCACCATCAGCCTCCAGGGCAAGCATGGCGCAGGATTTGACTGAGTGACCATTCACATGGACCACGCAAGCCCCACATTGGGAGGTGTCACAACCCACATGGGTGCCCGTCAACCGAGCCTCTGTGCGGAGAAAATCCACCAGAAGGGTGTTATCGGCGATTTCGGCGGTTTTCTGAACGCCATTAATGTTAATGGACACACTGGTCATGAAACTAAAACTCCCTGAATTTTGTTTGTTGTTTAATATTTATGTTTAGACCTCTAAGAAAGCAAAGGCGATCAAAAAATCATGGTGCTGGGCAGGACAAGACGTCGCTTGCAGCATTCATCGGGGGCATGGGAAAGCTTGGATCACAATAACCCGAAACATTCATGGGTAATGGCCTCATGCCTTAGCATGATCATGCTGGGGTTATCCCCCACTGCCACCCATGCTGGTCTGTTTGATGTTTTTTTTGGCGATGGCGAAACACAACAACTCCCCAACCCACCGGCGCCCATTGATGGCAATCCTTATGACGTCACCATCAATGGCATCGATGACGACAACGCCCTGGATCTTCTTCAAGACACCATGTTGACCACCACCTTGGCCGAGCAAGGTGTGCCCGATCGGATATTCTTGGAAGCCCGTATCGAGCAGGATAAAGATGATTTCCGTCAGGTTATGAATGCCTTTGGCTATTATAATGCGTCCATAACCACCCAGATTACCACCAATGGCAATGATGGGTATCATGTGATCTTTGATGTGACACCGGGCAATCGTTTTCATTTGGAACCCATTTCGGTGCAATTTGTTCAAGGCCCCAACCCGGACATCATTCTTCCCGATTTTGTCGCTTTGGAAATTGCTGAAGATTTTCCAGCCATCGCCAGAAATGTGCTGGATGGCGAAAAAGAAATTCTTCGCACCATTCGGGCCCAAGGCTATGCCTATGCAAAATTGGTCCGCCGCGAAACCACCGCGGACCTTGGCCATTCACGGTTGAGCGTGCAGTTTGACATCGCCTTGGGCCCCAAAATGGTCATCGGCAAAACATCCTATGTTGGCTTGCTTGGCATTAAGAAAGAATTTCCAGAACGCTACCGCGAATATGAGGAAGGCGATCCCTATAGCCCCCAGCTCTTGGCGGATTTTCGCAAAGCCCTGTCACGCACCGAAATCTTTTCCAAGGTGCTGGTGGAAATACCCGAGCAACCCCCGGAAAATGGTGTCGTGCCGGTCACCGTTTCGGTGGATCCAGGCAAACCAAGATCCTTTTCGGTGTCGCTTGATTATGCCACCGACGACCGTGGTCTTGGTGGCAAAGCCGCCTTCGTCCATCGCAACATTCTTGGCTCCGGCGAACGCCTGAGCCTCTCCATTGAGGGCGACCAGAAGGGTTCCATCGGGGCAGGAGAATTTGTTGTGCCAAGGGTTATTTTTGGCAGTCATGATGCCGTGGGGCGGGTGGTCCTAACCTCGGAGGAAAAAGACAATCATGAAGAATATTCCTTCATCAGCCAGGCCGGCATGAAACGACCGGTCGCCAATGGTTTTTCCTATGAGCTTGGTGGCTATTATGAGGTGGCCGAGATCAAGGACCTTACCGCCAACACCGACAATTGGAACCAATTAACAGGCTTTTACCTCGACACCAGCCTCGACACACGTGATGATCGCTTGAACCCAGCCAATGGCTTCAACATCCATGCCAGGGTGATGCCGCTGTTCGGTATCGTGGATGATGAACCGAGCGACTTCATTGAATTGGAAGGGAGCCTTGCGGCCTATTATGCCATCGATGATGCCAAGCGTTATGTTCTTGCCGGCCGCACCAGGCTTGGCACGGTAATATCCAGCGAACATCAGAAGGTGCCGGACAACCACCGCTTTTATGCCGGTGGGGCTGGATCGGTCAGGGGCTATGACCGGGATATCATCGGGCCATTGGATAACCAAAACAACCCTGAAGGCGGGCGCTTTGTGTTCGAGGTTGGCGCGGAAATCAGGGCACAGATTTATGGCGATGTTGGCCTTGCGCTGTTTGCCGAGAGCGCCATGGTGGATGAACAGCCCAACCCACAAGCCGACACAGATTTGCAAACGGGGGTTGGTGTTGGCCTGCGTTATTATTCCCCCGTGGGGCCGGTGCGCTTGGATTTGGCCATACCACTGGAAAAACGTGCGGTGGATAGCGATTTTGAGCTCTACATCTCACTAGGCCAGGCATTTTAACCATGCGCTTATTTTTTTATTTGGTTTTGCTGCCCATCATTCTTCTGGCCGTGGTCATTGGCTCGATCCTGACCATGCCCACCAGCATCCTGCGCCTGGCCCTGGATGCCACGAGCGATGTGGTGGGGTTGGATATTGAGGTTGGCTCTGTCTCCATTGACCCAACCGGGGGGTTAACCATTGAGGGCATCAACATCTCCGATGACGAAGGGGTGTTTGCCAGGGCCAATGAATTGGATGTGGCCTGGTCCTGGGGCCAATTGCTGCAAGCCAAAATCGACATCACCAAATTTGATCTTATTCGCCCCAGATTGATCCGCATGCCCATCCTGCCCGCACCGGCTGATGATCAGGCCTCCCCAGGCTTTCAGCTTTCTGACATCCATGATTTCATGCCTCTTCCCATCAAGCTTGAAGCTGGCCGGTTGATCGAAGCCGAATTGGACATGCTGGGCCCGACACCGATCAAATTTAAGGCGCGACTGACGGCTGATTTGGGTGGACCTACCCAGGAGGTTCGGCTTCTTCTGGACCGGTTGGAGGGCCCTGAAGCAGCCCTTGATCTGAGGCTCTTGACCGCGAAACAAGATCAATCGATCATGGCTGAACTCACGGCACGGGACGACAAAAATGGTTTGCTTTCAACATTCACCCAGCTGAAACCTGGCAAAACCACAAAAATTTATGGGCTTTTTGACCTCGACCCAGAAGGCAACATTCAAGGGCTGGTGGATGGGGATTTTGGCGATTTGGGGACAGCCAAGGGTGACCTTGCCCTCAACCTCGCGCTCGATGAACCCATTAAGGCAGACCTGAACCTTACCCCTGGTCCGGTTTTGCCTGAAGAGATTACCGCCATCACCGGCGGCAAATTGCTGCTTGATCTTGCATTAACGCCCCGCTCTTCAGGTCTTTTTGACATCAACAAGGCCAACATCCTGTCACCATCGATCAATATTGATCTGGCCGGTTTGTTGGACCTAGATGGTGGCGCCAACGACCTTGAACTGAATTTCCAATTTGCACCCAACGGACCCCTTCCAGCCGGGCTTGCATTGGAGAAATCGGAAGGCAAGATCACCGTCACCGGCAAGCTCGACGAGGCCTTTATCACCGCCACGCAATCAAGCCACGCCATTACCGGGCCCGATGGCCTTACCTTAGCGCGGTTGGATGGGACGCATGAATGGAAAATGGGCTTAGAAGGTGGCGGCGCTGGAATCCAGAACATCACCATCAAGAATTTGGCCCATGACAGCTTGGATGCGGTCCTGCCGGATCTTGCCGCCCGGGCCCAGTTGCGGCTCTTGGCCGATGGTCATGTGGCTGTGGATGATCTTAGCGCCAACGGCACAGGACTTACATTGGCTGGCCGATTTGGCCTCACCTCGGACAATGTGATCAATCTGACGGCCACATTGGCCCTGGCCCAAGAATTGCCCAATTTGATGGCCGGGCTCCATCTTGGCGAAGCATCCCTAAAGCTAGCAGCCCATGGCCCACTGACAAGCCCCAACATTGATATCAATGGCAAGGGCCAGGATTTGGCCTGGGCCGAGGGTCGCATGGCAAGATGGAACCTTGAGGCCTTTGCCATTCCTTCAGAAGATGGCGCCGACATAAAAGGGGAATGGAAACTGAAAGCCCAGCAATTGGTGGCCAAGAATGACGCGCAATTGCGCCTCCAGGGGGCGGCATTATCAGGGGCATTCCATCGTCAGGCAGGTCTTTGGGTTCTTGATGACCTTTTGTTCCTGACAAAAGGGGCACGCGTCTCGGGCCATGGCCAAATTCGGGAGGATGGCTCGGATATTGATGGCAATTTGGAGGCCATGATTGATGATCCACAGGAATTGGCCGCCATCTTTGGGCTTGAGGTGGCAGGCGAGGCCAATATCACCCTTAATGCCAAGGGTGAT
>DKOD01000043.1 GCA_002469865.1 Alphaproteobacteria bacterium UBA7371
GATCACCAATTCGTTCATGACAGGGCCCCTGACAACAGAAACTCAACGGCAGCCATGCGGGCGGCCACGCCCATTTCCACCTGAAGATGAATCACGGAATATTCCGGGTCGTCGGCAAGTTCTGAGGAGATCTCCACCCCCCTATTCATGGGGCCGGGATGCATAACCATGACATCGGGTTTGGCATGGGTAATTTTTTTGTGATCAAGGCCAAAATAATGGTGGTATTCACGCACCGAAGGGAAGAACGAACCGGCCATGCGCTCGCGCTGAACGCGCAGCATCATGACGACATCAGCGCCATCCAATGCTTCATCGAGCCGGCGATGAACGGCAATGCCATATTCTTCAATATCTGGGGGCAGCAGGGTTGAAGGACCTGCCACATGCAACTCAGCCCCCAATTCATGCAGCAAAATAAGATTAGAGCGCGCCACCCGAGAATGCAGCAGGTCACCACAAATCACCACCTTGAGGCCACCGATAGCTCCTTTAACCTTCATGATGGTAAGCGCATCAAGCAATGCCTGGGTGGGGTGTTCATGGGCACCATCCCCGGCATTGATGACCGAACAATTTACCTTCTGGGCCAGCAATTGCACGGCCCCGGAATGCTGGTGGCGGACCACAAGAAGATCGGGTTTCATGGCATTGAGGGTGGCTGCGGTATCGAGCAATGTTTCCCCCTTGGTCATGGAGGAGGTGGACACAGACATATTGAGCACATCCATGCCCAGTCTTTTGCCGGCAATTTCAAAAGAGGCTTGTGTTCTCGTGGAAGCTTCAAAGAACATGTTCACCTGGGTGCGGCCTTCTAAGATCGCATTACGCTTGGTGATCCCACGGTTGATATCGACATATTCCAACGCGCGATGGAGAAGGTCACGGACCTCCTTGGCGTTTAAATCAGCCACGCTGATGAGGTGGCGGCGTTCGGCATTGATGGTCATTTAAGCTCCATGCATGACCGGCGTTGAGCGATGGGCTTAGTTATGGGCGTGGGCTCGGCTGTTTGGCAAGCTTTGTCTGAAGTCCAGGCCATCGAGCTTCACGGCCATGGCTGCCGCGAAGAACATACAAAGTCACGCCACCAAAATCATGGTGAACGGACAAGCATGTGACCTCAACCAATGTTGAAGCATGAATTACCCAGCAAATTAGGTAAGATTTTTTTAGGCGTATCTTCGCATGAATTTTACCCTTCAGGGTCGGTTCTGCACCTCCTCAAGGCATTAGGGGTTTGACAATCGGTCGAGGGCTGATTGCAAGATAATAGCCGCAGCATGGCTATCAATGAGTTGGGAACGTCTGGCACGCGAAAGGTCAGCCTTGAGCATGGCTCTTTCAGCCTCAGCCGAGGTTAGCCGCTCCTCCCATAACAGGCATGGTAGCTGCCAAAATTCCTCCAATGATGACGCATAATCGGCCACCGATTGTGCCCGAGGGCCAAGACCCCCATCCATTTCCCTAGGTAGGCCGAGAATAACCGCACCAATCTCACGACCCTGGAGCATAAGTTTGATTTCTTGGATGTCCTTGGAAAATTTCTTTCGCCCCACGGTGCCAAGGGGGGTGGAGGTCATCCAAAGGCTATCGGAGACGGCAATTCCGAGCGTCTTGCTGCCATGGTCTATGCCCATCAGGGCTTTCCCTATGGGGACCTCTGGCCTTCGGCGGATTAAGTCATGGCGTTCAAATACGTTCATCACGCCTTATCTACCCGCTTCAGCCCATTTGGCAACTTGCCTGCATGGCCATCGTCATTTGGAGCCTATTTGCAGCGATATCTTAATATCAATGGCGCTTGTGGGTTAGGTCACATCATGGGATCAACAATGGTATGGGTAAGATTATTGCCCAAGCCACAAAGCTCATGGCATGGGCTAATGTCATGTTTCTTTGCTTTTGATCTTGGTTGTCTTGTCGGGCTTGAAGCATATGGTTTAGGCCCAAGATCACTTGCGCTTATTTTGTTGAGGAGTTGCTTGCATGTCCGTGACCGTGGACACCGTTTGTAAGGTGGCAAGATTAGCCCGTATTCATATCCAGGAAGGTGAGGCCGAGCGGCTCACCGGTGAATTGGGACAGATTATGGATTGGATTGATGTGCTTGGCCGTTGCGACACCTCCAACGTGGAACCCCTGGCAGGGATCACGGTTGATGAGATGCCGATGCGCCGGGATGAGGCTTTGATGAACAACAGCCGTGACGATATTTTGGCCAATGCCCCGGCCCAGGATGAGGGTTATTTTGTTGTGCCGAAGGTGGTTGAATAATGCGTGAATTTGATACCATCCAACAAATGTCCGAGGCACTTTCGCGAGGGGATGTCACTGCCGTGGAATTGGCCGAAGCCCATTTGGTGCATATGGAAAAAGCTGTAGGATTAAACGCCTTTGTGGACACCAACCCAGAGGTAACCCTGGCCCAAGCCAAAGCCTCCGATGAGCGCCGGGCCAAGCAAGAAGGGGGCCGCCTTGAGGGCATCCCGCTTGGTATTAAGGATTTGTTTTGCACGCTGGGTTTTTCCGCCAATTCATGCTCACGCATTTTGGCAGGGTTTCGGCCAAATTACGAAAGCCATGTCACGGGCAGATTACGCGCCGAAGGGGCTGTCTTTCTTGGAAAACTGAACATGGACGAATTTGCCATGGGCTCATCCAATGAAACAAGCGTTCATGGGCCCTGCATCAACCCCTGGCGTGCCGAAGGGTCCGAGCAAAATTTGGTGCCAGGTGGTTCCTCTGGTGGATCTGCAAGCGCTGTCGCGGCTGGTTTATGTTTGGGTGCAACGGGTACTGATACGGGCGGTTCTATTCGTCAGCCTGCTAGCCTGACAGGAATTGTGGGCATCAAACCAACCTATGGGCGTTGTTCCCGCTGGGGTATTATTGCTTTTGCTTCCTCACTTGACCAGGCGGGCCCAATGGCCCGTCATGTTGCCGATGCAGCTTTGATGTTAAATGTCATGGCGGGCCATGACCCCAGAGACGCGACCTCATCCACATTGCCTGTGCCAGACTTTACAGCCGCTGCCATGGGCAAAGATGTGAAGGGCATGAAAATAGGTATTCCCAAGGAATTTGCCGGCGATAATCTTGGTGCCGATATCCGCAAAATTTGGGAGAATGGCGCCCAATGGCTTGCCGATCAGGGGGCGGAGATCATTGAGGTGGGCCTTCCCCACACAGAATATGCTTTGGCCGCTTATTATATCATTGCCCCAGCTGAGGCCTCGTCCAACCTCGCCCGATATGATGGCGTGCGCTATGGCCGCCGCGCAGAAAACCCCAAGGATTTGGAGGACCTTTATGCACGCTCCCGGGCAGAAGGGTTTGGGGATGAGGTCAAACGCCGGATTTTGGTGGGCACCCATGTTCTGTCATCGGGCTATTATGATGCTTATTACAACAAAGCCCAGTCGGTGCGCCGCTTGATCCGGAATGATTTTACCAAGGCATTCTCGCAAGTGGACTTGTTGCTCACACCAACATCACCCAATGCGGCTTTCCCAATTGGCGCAGAGCTTGATCCTTTGGATATGTATCTTAATGACGTATTTACCGTCTCCACCAACCTGGCAGGGTTGCCGGCCATGTCGGTTCCGGCTGCCTTGAACGCCCAAAACCTGCCTTTGGGGCTCCAATTGATTGGCCCGGCCTTTGGTGAGGAAAAAATGATCACAGCTGGTGCAGCTTTGGAGCGTGCGGCAAAATTCCATGTGCGTCCCACCCCATGGTGGATGCCTGAGGGAGATCGCTGATGAGCCAAGAAACCACCATCATCGAAGGTGACACGGGGATCTTTGAGATTGTTGTGGGCCTTGAAGTCCATGCCCAGGTCTTGTCGCAAGCCAAGTTGTTTTCTTCGGCGCCCACGGCGTTTGGTGCAGCGCCCAACAGCCAGGTGACCCTGGTTGACGCAGCTTTGCCTGGCATGTTGCCTGTCATCAATGAGGTCTGTGTTGCCCAAGCAGTCCGCACGGGTCTGGGCATTAATGCCGAGATTAACCTATGGTCACGTTTTGATCGGAAAAATTATTTTTACCCGGATCTGCCCCAGGGTTATCAGATCTCGCAGCTATACCACCCCATCGTTGGTGAGGGTTCTGTGGAGATTGAGCTGGAGGATGGTTCCAGCAAAACCATTCGGGTGGAGCGGATCCATCTGGAACAGGATGCAGGCAAATCCATTCATGACTTAGACCCACGTTCTAGCCATGTGGATTTGAACCGTTCAGGCATTGCGCTCATGGAAATTGTGTCCTTCCCCGACATGCGCAGCCCCCATGAGGCGGGCGCCTATTTGTCCAAATTACGCTCCATACTTAGGTATCTTGGCACCTGTGACGGCAACATGGATCAGGGTTCCATGCGGGCTGATGTGAATGTCTCCGTGCGCCGTCCTGGTGAGGGTTTGGGGACGAGATGCGAAATCAAAAATGTGAATTCCGTGCGTTTCGTGCAGCAGGCCATTGCCCATGAGGCCAGAAGGCAGGTGGAAATCATTGAATCCGGCGGCAGCATCAAACAGGAAACCAGGCTGTTTGACCCCGATACCGGCGAGACCCGGGCCATGCGCTCCAAGGAAGACGCCCATGATTACCGGTATTTCCCAGACCCAGATTTGCCGCCTTTGGTGGTGACACAAGAACAAGTTGATGCCATCCGCGCCACCATGCCGGAACTTCCCGATCAGAAGAAAAAACGTTTTGTGGAAGAATTGGGGCTTACTGATTATGACGCATCGGTGCTTTGCGCCGACCGCGCCAATGCAAGTTTCTTTGAGGAAGTGGCAAAATTTGCACCTGCCAAACTGGCAGCCAATTGGATCACGGGTGATTTGTTTGGCGCGCTGAACAAAGCCGAGCTTTCCATCGCCGAAAGCCCCATTTCTGCGACCCAATTGGGTCAAATGATTGGTTTGATTGACGATGGGAAGATTTCCGGGAAAATCGCCAAGCAGGTTTTTGAAATCATGTGGCAGGAAGGTGGGGTTCCGGCAGATATTGTGGAGGAACGTGGTCTTGCCCAGGTTTCTGACACAGGTGCGATTGAAGCTGTTATTGATCAGCTTATTGCCACATCACCAGAGAATGTTGCGGCGTACAAATCCGGCAAAACAAAAATTATCGGCTGGTTTGTGGGGCAGGTGATGAAAGAAACAGGCGGCAAAGCCAACCCTGGCATCGTGAACCAATTGCTTAAAGCCAAGCTTGATCAATTATAAGCCGACATGGCGATAGCTTATGGCTTCTCTTTGGACATGTTGATTTAAGAAATCTTTTCTTTGATTTCTCGCAAGGTGAAGCGCTGCTTTTTGAGTGCATT
>DKOD01000077.1 GCA_002469865.1 Alphaproteobacteria bacterium UBA7371
GGCCGGCATCGAGAAGAAGTTTGCACCTGTAGGCAAGGCCTGCTGGATTGGGCCTGCCTTTGATCTTTTTGGGCAGATCAAGCGGCTTGCCACCATGGCATTGCACGAAGCTAAATTCGGGGTGGGCCTCAAAGATTCCTGTCTGGCCCGCTGGTAATAGGCCGTCCAATTCGCGTATCTTTGGGAATAGGTGGTAAATCTGTTTGGATATTTTTCTGGGTGGGTCGGAATGCCCCAAGGCCATGGCACAGGCCGATGGATAATCAGATTGGTAGATGGCTTTTCTTGCCGGAACCGAAAACACAGAGGATTGGCGATCACCAAGATATTGGCGAACTTCAGCATCGCAGCGCCTGCCACCTAGCCCCGTCGCTTCTGGCAGGCCAATGGGCATATCAATGGCGGTGATTCCGGAAAAACCACCAATCAAATCGATGAGTTTGTTGCTGTGATGAACAGAAAAATTTTTCATGTCGGGCCGTTCAAACCGAACCGCCACCCAACCACCCCGATAGCCATCAATGCCTTGGATCATGGGGCAGCCAGCTCCTGATTTTGTGCCGGAAAGGTCAAGTGGGGGCCATGACCACTCAATTGTAAGATTTGCTGAATGCGGGAGAATGCCACGTCAAAGGCTTTGCTGGGGGCATCACCATGAAGAAGACCCAGGGCGTAGATTCCTGAAAAAGCGTCACCCAAACCGTTGGGCGCATGATCCTGACGCCCGGCATCACAACCGGCAATTACCTGACCGGCGCGAAGCAACTCGGCATGCATGATGCTTGTCTCAGCGTTGGAAGTGATGGCCACATGGCTGTCTTTGCCCACCGCGTTTCTGATGAGGGACCATTCAAAATAATTTGGGGTGAGGTGGTCGGCCTCGGGTACCAATTCATCAATCATGGCCCTGGCAACATCCTCGCCCACATAAAGGCCCGTATGGTCGTCACCCATGACAGGATCACAGAGATATATGCGTTTGGGGTCTTGGGCTTTCCATGCGCGGATTGCCTCGGCAACCAGCCTCACCTGCGCGCAATTGGCAAAGTAGCCGGTTAACATAAGTTGCGCTGGTTCGGCTTCCACGCCCATAAGCCCATCATGCAGCATGGCTTGCAAACATGAAGCATCGGTTGGCGATGCCACCGGCCCCCCGAGGCCAGGATGGTGGTTGAGCATAATCGTGGGGCATGGCCTCACATGACGAAAACCAATGGCCGGTATGATGGCAGAGAGCCCCACATTGCCCATGGCAACGAGGGACGAAGCGGCCACCATATGTGCGTTTTGCCCATGATTCATCGTCATCCATCCTCAGGTTGGGCAACTTGAAGCATGCCCGGTTGGTTGTTATGCAACCCTGTCATTTGGCGCCAGCCAGCATCAGGGTCAATCATTTCCCGCAAAATTCTGAAGGGGTTCATCATGAAGGAAGAATTTCGTCCGCGTCGTTCGGTGCTCTACATGCCGGGTGCCAATCCACGCGCTCTAGAGAAAGCCACCACCCTTGATGCTGATTGCTTGATTTTGGATTTGGAAGACGCCACCGCCCCTGACCGCAAGGATGAAGCGCGTGGCTTGGTCGCAGACCGATTAAAAAATTTGGATTACGGCCATCGAGAATTGTTGGTGCGGGTCAATGCGTTGGACACGCCATGGGGGCGAGACGACCTCGCGGCCATGGCGCATGCGGGTGCCCATGGCCTTTTGATTCCCAAAGTGAATAACGCAGCCGACGTTTTGGACGTGGTGGCTCTTCTGGCGCAACATCATGTCCCTGATGACCTCGCCATTTGGGTCATGATGGAAACCCCACAAGCCATGCTGGCGGCGGGGGAGATCGCCAAAGCCCACCCAAAACTCAAGGGCATGGTGATGGGCACCAATGATTTGGCAAAAGATTTGGGTGCTGCCCACACCATGTTGCGTTTGCCCATGATCACCGGGCTTGGCCTATGTATGTTGGCTGCCCGGGCCCATAACCTTGCCATCATTGATGGTGTGTTTAACGATATTCAAGATGAGGAAGCCCTGCGCGCTTCATGCCAGCATGGTTTGGAGATGGGCTTTGACGGGAAAACCCTCATCCACCCGAACCAATTGGCGCCTTGTAATGATGTGTTTGCACCTGATGAGGCTGCCATCGATCTTGCCCGACGACAGGTGCGTGCCTTCGATGAGGCCATGGCTGAGGGAAAAGCCGTGGCCGTGGTGGACAACAAAATTGTTGAAAATCTGCATGTGGCCCATGCACGCAAAATTTTGGCCATGGCCGATGCCATCGCAAAAAGGGGATAATCCATGAGCAAGACCAATGAGGGTAATTATTTTGAAGATTTTCAAATCGGCCAAGAAATTATCCATGCCACGCCATTAACCGTAAGTGGTGCCGATCAGGCTTTCTATACCGCCCTTTATGGCAGCCGTTTCGCAGTCTATTCTGCCGATACATTTGCACAATCCATGGGGTTGCCCGGGGCGCCCCTGGAAGATCTTTTGGCCTTCCATGTGGTCTTTGGCAAAACCGTGCCGGATATTTCCCTAAATGCTGTGGCCAATCTTGGTTATGCCGAGGGTCGATTTTTGCAACCTGTCTATCCAGGCGACACCCTTTCTGCCTCGTCAGAAGTGATTGGTTTGAAGGAAAATTCCAACGGCAAAACCGGTGTGGTTTATGTGCGTTCCAGTGGCTTCAATCAGCATGGCGAAAAGGTGATGGAATACACCCGCTGGGTGATGGTGAACAAACGGGACCAATCAGCGCCAGCACCGACAGCTTTTGTTCCCCATCTTGCAGATGCGGTGTCCGGCAATGAGTTGGTGGTTCCCAATGGGTTGCATGCCAACAATTATGAGCCAGCACGTGCTGGCTCCAGCCATTTCTATGAAGATTACCACATTGGCGAAAAAATTAGTCATGTGGATGGCATGACCATTGAGGAAGCTGAGCATCAGATGGCCACCAGGTTGTTTCAGAATACGGCCAAGGTGCATTTTGACCAGCATGCCCAAAAGGATTCACGATTTGGTCGCCGACTTATCTATGGCGGGCATGTTATTTCTTTGGCCCGGGCCTTGTCCTTCAATGGTCTTGGCAATGCCTGCATGATGCTCGCTATTAACGGTGGTCGCCATGTGGCCCCAACATTTGCGGGTGATACCATTTATGCTTGGTCAGAAATCCTGGACATGCATGAGCTGGATGACGATTTCGGTGCGCTGCGTGTTCGTTTGGTGGGGTTAAAAAATGCCAACCCCAATGATCATCTATTGAAGGATTCCCAGGATAAATATGATTCATCCGTGGTGCTTGATTTTGATTATTGGGCATTGATTCCTAAGGGATAAAAAACAGTTTTCTTTTGTGAAATTGAACCTTTGGCCCTGCGTCCGTTTGCGTGACTGGCCAAGCTTGTCCCACATCGTGTAGGCATTCATGATCTATATGTCAGGTCTATCTATGAGGAACGTCGCCCATGTCTGCCAATGCAGGAAATAAGCGTCCGCTTTCGCCACATCTCCAGGTCTATCGTCCCCAGATCACCTCAATTCTTTCCATCACACACCGGGCCACAGGCGTGGTGAATATGTTTGGGTTGATGGTGTTGGCTCTTTGGTTGATCACCGCAGCCACCAGCAATGAGGCTTTTGCTTCGATGCAATGGTTGATGGGTAGTTTTGTGGGCGTTGCTGCCATGATTGTGTGGAGTTGGACTATTTTTTATCATCTCTGCAACGGCGTCAGGCATTTGGTTTGGGACACTGGTCACGGCCTTGATGTGGCCCAGGTCACGCGCTCGGGTATTCTTGTTCTGGTTATTTCGTCCACCCTCACGCTGGTCGCTTGGATCAGTGCTGCTGTTATTTAAGGAGCTCGGTCATGCGTGATTACCGCACCCCAACAGCCAGGGTTCGTGGTCTGGGATCTGCCCATGAAGGCACGGGCCACTGGATCAATCAGCGCGTCAGCGCTGTGGCCATGGTGCCATTGGTGCTTTGGTTTGTTGGTTCCATTATTTTTCATCTGGGTGATGACCGTGCAGCCATTATGGCATGGTTGCAAAATCCCTTGGTTGCGATTTTGTTGACCCTTGGGATGGTTGCGTCCTTCTACCACGCCCGATTAGGTATTCAGGTGGTGGTGGAAGATTATATTCATAACACCGCTGCCAAGGTTGTGAGCCTCCTTGTGGTGCAGTTGCTGCTTCTCGCCCTTGGGGTGGGTTCGGTTTTTGCGGTTTGGAAAATGGCATTGGCCTAAGGGTCAGCCTTTGTTCGGGGAAAGAAAATGACAAACAATTCTTATGAGTTGATTGACCACGCTTATGATGTTGTGGTGGTGGGCGCCGGCGGCGCAGGGCTTCGTGCCACACTTGGTGCAGCTGAGGCGGG
>DKOD01000029.1:0-16458 GCA_002469865.1 Alphaproteobacteria bacterium UBA7371
TGCCCACCATGTCGGTGGTATTGGGCGCGGATTCCATCCCATTTCCATTCCGCCTGAAAATCAGCCGCGCATCCCAATTGCTTGCTTGGTTCTGTCAATGGATGGGCGAGCATTGGGGAAAAAAACATTAATGGCCGATCGCGTTCAGGCATGGGGCCTGATCCTTCTAACCATGCAAAAAAATTATCATGGGGCTGTGCCAAGCCATGCCATAATTCATCAATGATGCTGCGTTCATGGCCAGACCAGCGCGCAAAAGCCTCGCGCAGCATGGCGCCTGACACGCCAATACGCAGACCGCCCGTGGCCATCTTCAATATGGCCCATCGTTCAGTTGTCTCCGCTGAGCTTAGCAATCGCGCCATTTCTTGGCGCACCATCTGCTTGGGCCAAGTTTCCATGAGGAGGATCAGCTCTGAAAGCCCAGGAAGTTCGGTGGGCTTGCCCTGGGGCCACAGCAGCGAAATGGTTTCGGCCAAATCCCCCACATAATCATAGGAAAGTTCAAACAAGATGGGGTCAATATGTTCAGTGATCAGTTCGCGTAAGAGTGCGGGTTTGACAATACTTGGCTTATGGCGGCCGTCGAGAATTTCCAGCGCCCAACCCCGGTCAGGATCGGGGGTGTTGGCAAAGTAATCTTGCAACAACAACAATTTTTGGTCCCTGGAGGGCTCCAGGGATAGGGCATCCATCAATCTTGCAAATTGCTTCATGATTCCACATCGCCATGGTCGTCATAACCGACCATGCGCAGAGGCCTCGCCAATTGGCCGCGCATGTTGCAGGCCCGTACTAGGGCATCCTCCCGGCCATGGGTGATCCATACTTCCCCGGCCGCAACCTCATCGAGGGTTTGGAGCAATTCTGGCCAGTCGGCATGGTCTGACACCACCATGGCCACATTCACCTGTTTCTGCTTGGCCCTGGCCCGAACCGTCATCCATCCCGAGGCCATGGCCCTGATGAGGGGTTCAAAACGACGTGACCATCGATCATGCATGGCAGAAGGGGGGCATAGGATGATGTCGCCATCCCCAGGGTTCTCTTCCCTGGTCAGGGGCCTGGTATCCCCAAATGAAATCCCGAACCTTTCATACAAATTCATAAGTTTGACCATGGATCCATGAAGCCAAATGGGCCCGTCATAACCATTTTTGCGCAACAACATCGTCATGCGCTGGGCCTTGCCCAGGGAATAACAACCGATCATCAATGTGGCTTCCGGCGTTAGCGCCAGGCGCCCTAGGGCCTTTTTTACCTCTTCATCTGGGTTGGGATGCCGGAACACCGGCAAGGCGAAGGTTGCTTCGGTGATGAAGATATCACATGCCACAGGCTCAAAAGGTGGGCAGGTGGGGTCAAGGGCGCGCTTAAAATCCCCCGCTGCAACGATTTTTTGGCCCTGGGCCTCCACAGCGACCTGGGCTGAGCCGAGGATATGTCCTGCAGGATGCATGGATATGGCCACGCCAAAATGGTCAAGTTTCCCACCAAGCTCTAGGGGCTGAACATGGGTGGCATGCTCCTTGCCATATCGTGCTTCCATGATGCCCAGGGTCTCTGGCGTGGCCAGCACGTGACCATGGCCGGTCCGTGCATGGTCGGCATGCCCATGGGTAATGACCGCACGGTCAACAGGGCGCAAGGGGTCAATGTAAAAATCACCCATAGGGCAATAGATACCTTTTTCGGTTGGGATGAGGATGGGTTCCATCATTTGCCTTTCCGCCGCGCCTGACCCAACTTAGTGCAACGCATCACTAAGGGCGAATAATGGATCTATTGCCGGAAAAATTGCGGTCATTCTACCGGGCAAAGCAATGGCAGCTTCGCACCCATCAGGCAGGTTCGTTGCAGGCCAAAGCCCAGAACCATCACGCCCTCATCATTGCGGCAACGGGGGCGGGCAAAACCATGGCTGGTTTTTTGCCCATCTTGTCCATGATGGCTCATGGGTTGATGCCCAAAGATGGCCCTCTTGCGCTTTATGTGACGCCTTTGAAAGTGCTTGCTGGCGATATTGCTCGGAATTTAGAAGCGCCTCTGGCCCATTTGGGGATTGAGCGTGCCATCGGGATTAGAACCGGAGACACATCATCCCATGAACGTGCAAGGCTTTGGGAACAACCGCCCCATATTTTGATTCTGACCCCCGAACAGCTTGCATTGATGCTCTCCCATCCCAAGTCGGTTGCATATTTTGCCGACTTAAGTGATGTTATCATCGACGAAATCCATGCCCTTGCACCGGGAAAACGCGGTGATCTTCTCAGCCTTTGTCTTGCCAGGCTTCGCTCCATTGGCAGACCACGCCTTACGGGGCTTTCTGCCACGTTGGATGCGCCCGGGGAGATGGCCAGCTGGATGGTCGGGGCTGAGCATGTTGACATTGTTCAGGGCCCGACGGCTGCTGGCCCGGATCTTCAGATCCTCAAACCAGGTGGCCATATTCCATGGTCAGGTCATGGCGCCCGCCATGCCATTGATGAAATTCTCGAGAAAATCAGAAAAAACCGACTCACCCTCATTTTTGTGAACACACGCAACGGCGCCGAATTCTTATTTTCTCAATTATGGCTTGCTAATGACGAGATGCTCCCCATCGCCCTGCATCACGGTTCCCTCTCCAAGGCCCAAAGGCAAAAGGTCGAAGGAGCTATTGCCGAGGGACAGCTTCAGGCCGTGGTGGCGACCTCCACGCTAGATCTTGGCGTGGATTGGGGGGATGTTGATTTGGTGGTCCAGGTGGGTGCGCCCAAGGGTTCAGGACGATTGATGCAACGAATTGGTCGGGCCAACCATCGTCTTGATGAAGCAAGTCGGGCATGTTTGGTGCCGTCCAACCGCTTTGAATATCTTGAATGTGTGGGCGCATATGACGCCATCATGGAAGGGCGTGTTGACCCCTTAACCCTGGAGGAAGGTCATTTGGATGTGCTGGCCCAACATATCACCGGCCGGGCATGTGCGGCACCATTTTCCCGAGAAGAATTGGCCAAAGAGGTGCGTATGGCGCCACCTTATGCGGGAATATCTGACAAGGAACTTGAAGATGTTTTCCAATTCGTGTGCCATGGAGGCTATGCGCTGAAGGCCTATGAGGATTTGCAACGTCTTGCCCAAGTGGGGGAACAATGGATGATTGCGGCCCCAAGATTTCGGCAGCGATATCGCGCCCAGGTGGGTACCATCATTGACACGCCCATGACCAAGGTCACCCCATCGCGCTTTGTCGGTGGTGTTTGGAAGCCATCGGCCGAAAGCATTGGCGATGTGGAGGAATGGTTTGCTGCTGGCCTGCGCACTGGTGATGCCTTCGTGTTGGGTGGGAGAGCTTGGGCGGTGATGGGCCATGACGCAGAGCGCTTGCTGGTTGTTCCGGCGAAAGGTCAAGCCATTGCGCCTTCCTACCAGGGGGGAAAATTTCCGCTGACAACCCATTTGGCCGAGCGGGTGCGGGCCATGATCGCCTCGCCCCAGGCAGAGCGACTTGATAGGCAGGTGATTGAGTGGCTTAGCCTGCAACGTGAGAAGTCTGTTCTGCCCAAGGCCGACCAAATGTTGGTTGAAACATTCCCACGGGGTGACCGTTATTATCTTGTCGCCTATCCTTTTGACGGGCGGCTGGCGCACCAATCTTTGGGCATGCTGCTGACGAGGCGTTTGGATCGGTTGGGGTTGGTGCCCATGGGGTTTTGCGCCAATGAATATGGTCTTGCCATATGGTTGGCCCAGGATGCAGGCCAGGTGGATATGGACAAGCTTTTTGCGGAGGATATGCTCGGTGATGACCTTGAAGAATGGTTTCGGGATTCTGCGGTGGTCAAACGTTGTTTCCGCTATGCTGCCCAGATTGCAGGCCTCACGAGCAAAAAACCGCCTAGAGGCCAGAGGGGCACAGCCTTGTTCTCGGCAGACCTTATTTTTGACGTTTTGATGCGCCATGAGCCAGATCATGTGCTTCTGCGTGCAGCCATGCGCGACGCTGCCGGAGAGGTGCTTGACCTGGCCAGGTTGCAAGCAGCGCTCAGCCGCATGAAGGGCGCGATTATCCATAAAAACCTTCCGCGGGTATCGCCGTTGTCGGTGCCTATCATGCTGGAGGTTGGGCGCGAACCCATTTACTCCGCAGACCAAGAAACCCTTCTGGATGATTTGGCAGGTGAGTTGATGGTTGAGGTTGGCGCATAACCGCTTGATACAACTTTTTATTAATATTTTGAAAATATAGCTTGGGGGTATGGCAGTGGAATGTTTTTTGGCTTTATGTTTTCCAGTGCCCCGAGCCCAAGCCGACGAGCAATATTTTGTTGGGCATTGAATTTATAATTACTTTGGCCGTTGTCCCAACCGGGTCGAACAAACAACATGAGCACATTTTCTCTTTGAACATAAAGTTTGGACCGCTCGCTTGTGATGAATTCCAATAGCGGAATTTCTCTTAACCCCGTTTGGCCACTTTCTTCGCTCAACAATTCATCGCTAGAAAAATTGCTCACGATTGCCGGCACTGAGTAATTCATGGTCGCGGCGGTTTTGGTGCTGAGTTTGCGGGTTGTCAGATATTGAAAGCTTGGTAAGGCGGTATTACCGACG
This sequence comes from Alphaproteobacteria bacterium UBA7371, assembly GCA_002469865.1. Lineage (GTDB taxonomy): Bacteria > Pseudomonadota > Alphaproteobacteria > UBA8317 > UBA8317 > UBA8317. The sequence goes on from DKOD01000029.1 coordinate 4,600, forward strand.
ATAGTGTCATTTTCGGCTTGGACTGTCATCACTACTTTATCTGTGGCGATAACCGTTGGCGTGACTGTAATGTTCAACCCAATATCTTCCTTGAATTGCGCGCTGTCTGAGTCTGTCGAAGCAATGATGAAGACCTCGCCGCCAGCAAATAGCTCTGCTGGTTTGCCAAGCGTACTCGATATGGACAGAGATGATTGTATCGCCCCAGCACTATTACCGTCATTCGCCAAACTCAATGCGATGCTGATATCTTGCAATCTCAGAAATCTGGATCGGGAAATGATCTTGGTGATGTCGCTATTGTTGGACTCACTGTTGTAATCTACCAAAGTTGCGCCCAACTGCGCCTGCAATTTGGAAACCAAATCAATGCCAACAACGGCATTCTCAGTGCGTCTTTGGGAAATAAAGAACGCATCGATAATCACCTGTTTGTCATCGCAATTTGTGTCTCCATAACCCACTGGGTCTGTGGCTTCCTCATCGACAAATTCACCGTCATCAGTATCAGCATCCGCATCGGCATTTGAGTTAGTCTCGATAAAGTTGGAATCGCCATTAATATTGCAATAAAAACTTTTGACCGATCCTTGGTCCCCATAAATAGGCTCAATATTATTTTTGTCATAAACGCGATGAAGCCAACTTATGACATCAGCTTCGCGGGTATTTTCTGATCCTTGGATTTTCAATTTTTTACCAACAATGACCGCTGCCAACGCATGGTCACCATTTTGAGATGCCAAAAGGGCAGCATTCATCCAATGGTTCTGTTGGTTGTCATATGATGCGACGTTTAACAGGGCACCAAGTGCTTGGGCTCTCTCCCCAAGCTTGTAATAAGCAAGCGCCAAAACTTCATCAATTGGCCAAAAATCAACAGGAGCTTTTTCTTTGGCGATGTTGAGTGTGGTGATCATGCGCCTAATGCTATTGGGCGATGATGCTTTTTCCAGTTGTTCACGTGCGGTCTGATGTGATCTTTGATAATCATTTTCAAAGATAGGCTGGGTCAAGTCAGACCCAGCCTTCCCAGATAAATCTGTGTCCATCTGGCTAATCTTGTCTGAGCAACCCGTTGTTGCGCCAACAATGATAGCAATCAAAAACTTTGTCAGAATTGACGGCATGGCGAAGGATTTATTTGTTTTCTAGGCAAGCAGCTACCATTACTTTTGTACCATTTTGAATTCCGTAAATGATGGTTCCTCCATAGGTTTTTTTGGTCGTTTGAATGCCGAATTTCGCGACCATATTGCCATCGCTGGAAGTCAATTTAAACTTGCCATACGTTTTCCATCCCGTTCCAGTGCAGTGGCTGCCACCTTTCGCCGGATAATTTTTATCGGGAGAAGCTACCTTATCGATCACCCCCCAGATGCAGTTTCCATCATCCCTCGGACGGATATCCATATTCATATCGCTATCGCTCTGAATTTGCTCATTCTTTTTAACTTTTATCTTGGCTTTTGATTCATGCACAGATACATCGCTTACCCCGGGTTGGCTGTAAGTTTCGTTGCATTTGAGTTTATAACCGCCTTTAGAACCCGCTTCTAAGCCTCCCACTGCTGGCGTGTAACATGCACATTTCATGTCTTTTGCCATGGATAATGTGGGCTGCGCAAAAATAAATAGACTTAAGGTCGTCACAAAAATCATATTTTTCACGTCAGTGCCCCTACGAAATATTAAATGAAACTGTAAAATAACGAGGCCAGTCCGTATCTGTAAATAAAATTTCTTTCACTTTGACAGAAAAGGCTTCAGCATGTCGTTGCTAAGATAGTTAAGTTACGACGCTTCGTTTTAATATAACCAAAAACTGTCGGAATTATTTAAAAAATTAATGAGATTTCTTTGGTGACAACCACCCTTTGGCACGGATTTTCTTTGTTATTTCATCATGGCGGCGGGCTTGTCCTTGATGGCCAGACCCTTCTTGTGGCGGATCTTCATTTGGGTAAGGGTGAGGCCTTAACAAGGGAAGGTCATGGCATGTTGCCCCCCTATGACAGCCTTTCTGGTCTTCAGGCCTTGGGCAACATGGTTTCTGATATCGACGGCCTTAAGCGGGTTATTTTGCTTGGTGATTCCTTTCACCGGCCTGGCTCTATCGACCGCCTCGATCCACATTCCCTGGATTTGCTGGCGGATTTGCAATCAAAATTGCATCTTCATTTTGTGCTGGGCAATCATGACCATCAGGTCATGCATCCCATGATACGCCACCAAAGCCGCAGCTTGATGTTGGGCAATCTATTGCTGTGTCATGAACCCCCTAAAGAACAACAATTATTTGTTTGTGGGCATCTCCATCCTGTGGTTCGGGTGCGTGCAAAAGGGCGGGCCTTTCGCAGACGTGCATTTCTTCTGTCCAAGACAGGCATATTTTGCCCGGCCATCGGCAGTTATGCAGGAGGGCTAAATATGATGGACCCGGCTTTTGAGCCATGGCGTGATGACAAGGCAAAAGCAGTGATGACCGGGCCTAACAAAAGCATTGTCATCAATCGGGAACATTGGATCCCCGACGGCCAGCGTCGTTAAAAGATGGCCAATATCAAGATGGGCAAAAACATGCTGACCAACAAAATCTTGAGCAGTTCGGTGGGCATGATGCGGCCTTTGTAAAGGGCATCGGGCACGCGTCGACGTGATAGGGAAAGGGTTAAGCCGACCATGGCAAGATGGATGGTTGGTGCCAGGGCCATGATAAAGGCATTCCATGACAAAAGGCCAATGGCAAAAGCCATCAAGCCTGCCGTTGCGCTTGGTCCCCAAAAAAGCATGGACAACCAATCGTCCATGGAAGGGTAACGCCTGTCGATGAGGGTGAAAGCCCGACCTGTGGCTTGCAGTTTTTTTAAGGTTCCCCGAGATGGGTTGACCAGGTAAATATTGCGCGCGTCGGGAAAAACCTTGAGGTCTTGGTTGGAATTGCCAGCATAGTCAAAGCCGCCAGGACCAAAAAGTTCAACCAATTTCTGTCTTTTGTTATCGGCCACAAAATTGATTTGCCCATCGGAGCCATGGCATGTGCTCTTGAAGGGCAAATGTTCCGCAAGCCGCTCCAACACCAATTGATCTGTTCCCGATGCAAGAACCACCTCGCGATCATTGGTGAGTGCAATAACCCGTTTGTCCGTGGGAAGGACAGCCACATCAATGTTGTACATTTGTGTGATGGCTCTTTTGATTTTTGCCCGATCCGCCCGCTTGGTTATGATCAGCACTAGGGTTCTCAGCGGATGGCGAAGGAAGGACTGAATCAATTGCTCCAGCGAGATATCCGACAGGATGAGGGTCCCATCTACATCCAACACCAAGGGCACATCATTCTTACTCATATGAAGCTCATTTGCGTCCAAATATTTGGGCGGCGCCAAGACCCACCAAAATCGCCAACAACACACCAAGCAAGCCATAAACCCATCCATGATCCATGGCGAGGGAATAGAGTGATCGCTCTGTATTGCCCCGTCCCAACCGAAAGGTTAGGTCATGGCGGCCTAATTCTTGCCCCTGAAAATAGGCGATGCTTGTCACTTGATAAAGGCCTATGGGGGCGGTTGAGGGAACTGGGATTTTCACCTTAAAAAGGTTGCCGGCACGCCAGAGCACCGAATTATCTATCTTGACCAATTGCTGGCGCTTGGCAAGGCCATCACCCAGGGCAGCGACCTGTGCTGTGTCCAATCTTGGTTTCAGATTGCGTGCCAAATATTCGTACAAATTGGGGTGGGTTTTGGCAGGCAGGTCAGTGGTGTTGGCTTCAATCAATAAAGAGGGAAGTTCTATTTGGCCAATCTTGCTGTTGCTCCAAACAGGCCCCAGGGCATGATTTGCAAACATGTCTGCTTTGATGGTTGGTCCAGTCATGCGCACCACCACATCCACTTGGGCACGGTCAAAATAATTATCCAGAGAGCCGATGACCACCACCTCTGTGCCGTCAAAATCTGGCTCCACGTCAAATAATGGCTCAGCGATCTCGGTAAATATGACCGCATGACCCAGTTGTGGGATTGCAAGAATGAGGAAGGCAAACAGCAACGACCTCATGGCGCCACCAAAAATTTGAAACTGTAAGGATGGGCCGGTGGTTCCAGCATGGTGAGAAACATTTGCACGCCCACACCAAGCACCAGCAATGCCAGCAGAATACGTAATTGTTCGCCGCGCAATTTTGATCCAATGGACAAGCCTATTTGGGCACCAATCGCCCCACCGAGCATGAGAATGAAGCCAAGCACAATATCAACGGATTGGTTTGTTACCGCTTGCATGACCGATGTGGCAGCAGCCAGGATGAGGATTTGAAACATGGAGGTTCCAATAACCACAGCTGTCGGCATGCCCAAAAGGTAAATCATGGCAGGGATCATGATGAAGCCACCACCAACACCCATAATGGCGGCCAACAAACCAATAAAAAACCCAATCACCAGGGGGGGAATGATGCTGATGGCTATACGCGATCTTGGAAAGACCATCGATAAGGGAAGCTTATGCAGCCATGTCCGGCGTGGTTTCCGCGCTGGTTTGGTTCTCTGGCGAAGCGCATTGACCCCTTCCACGAGCATCAGGCCACCAATAACGCTCAAAAACACCACATAAAGTGCAGCCACGGTGAAGTCGATTTGGCCCACCGAGCGCAGATATCGAAACAACAGCACCCCGATAAAGGAGCCGACAAGACCACCTGCCAAAAGAACCAAGCCCATGCGCATATCCACATTGCCGCGTTTCAATTGGCTGACCATGCCGGACATGGATGATGCGACCACCAGATTTGCCTGGCTGGCCACCGCCACCGGCGCGGGGATGCCCATGAAGATGAGAAGGGGGGTGAGCAAAAAGCCCCCGCCAACACCAAATATGCCAGACAGAATGCCCACCAACGCGCCTAACCCCAAAAGCAGGAAAAGGTCGATGGAAAGTTCCGCGATGGGAAGATAGATTGGCATCAGCAGGTTCCGGTCCTCATTTGTGTAAGCGCTATTGGACAACGGAATTTGTTGCAAGCTTGATGGGGCAATAAACATGCTGATTAATCATTTGGTAAAGGCAGGGCTTTCCGGGGCTGTGGGCGGCATCATTTTTGTGGTCGCCCTTCTGGTAAGTGATGCCTTTGGCATCGGCAGCATGATCATTAAGTCCCATTTGGGCGGTGTGGCCTTGGCGATGCTGACGGTGGGTGTATTGTTAACCTTTGCTGCCCTGGCCATGGGGGTTTCTGTGATGACCCTTGCTTGGGATTGGGATGGCCTTGAGGATGCAGATCATGGTCAAAAGGGTGACAGCGACAGGCCGATGTGAGATAGAGATTTGCCTAACCAAAAGCCAAGGCCCTACCGGCCGCGCAAATCGTTGTCGGGATAAATAACATGGCAAACCCCAAGCAGAAAAAGCCAAAAGCCGAATTGCCCCGGGGCTTTCAGGATTTGTCGGGACGATCCTTGGAATTGCGCAAGAAATTGCTTGAAACAATTGGTGCAATTTACCATCACCATGGTTTTGAAGCCTTGGAAACGCCCATCATCGAGCGTTTGGAGGCCCTGGGTAAGCATCTTCCAGATGTGGATCGTCCCCAGGGGGGCGTTTTTGCTTGGCGCGATGATGACGATGATTGGGTTGCCTTGCGCTATGACCTTACCGCCCCTTTGGCCCGTTATGTTGCAGAGAACAGACAATTTTTGCCAAGGCCATTTCGGCGGTTTCAGGCAGGTCCCGTTTTTAGAAATGAAAAGCCAGGCCCAGGCCGTTTCCGGCAATTTACCCAATTTGATGTTGATTCCGTGGGGACTGCCAACATCCAGGCTGATGGGGAGCTTTGTTTGATTCTGGCCCGTTGTCTGCGGGCGATTGGCTTTGCCGATGATGAATATGTGGTGCGGGTGAATGACCGCCGCTTGTTGGATGGCTTGTTGGATGTTGTTGGTCTTGAGGGTGATGAGCGTCGTGGCGATGCCATGCGGGCCATGGACAAATTTGATCGTCTTGGCGAAGCCGGCGTCCGGGCTTTGTTGGGGCCTGGGCGTAAGGATGAATCCGGGGATGAGGCCCCTGGTCTTGGGCTTGATGCTGCGCATATCGATCGGGTGATGTCATTTTTGCTTGCCAATAAGGGGCAAGATGCCGACCAGCTCTTAAGCCAGTTGGGGCAACTTCTTGATGGGCATGGGCCAGGGCTTGAAGCCTTGGAAGATTTGGCAAGGTTGGCCGTTCTTGTGAAGTCTGACGCCGAAATTGGCCATATGATCCGCATTGACCCTTCGGTGGTGCGTGGCCTTGGTTATTACACGGGCATGGTGTTTGAGGCAGAGCTGACTTTTCCGGTTATGAATGCCAAGGGGGAAGAGGTGGTTTTTGGTTCGGTTGCCGGCGGTGGTCGCTATGACGGCTTGGTCTCGCGGTTTGGGGGCGAGCCCATGCCTGCCACGGGCATGTCCATTGGTATCGACCGCTTGGTAAGCGCCATCATCTCCCGTGGGGATGGTCAGCAGCATGGCTTTGATGGGCCAGTGGTGGTGGTGAATTTTGGCGGTCCTGACGATGTTGCAGCCATGGAGCTTGCGGACATGCTTCGCCGTGCAGGTGTGCGGGCAGAGGCTTATGTGGGCGATGCCGGTTTGAAGGCTCAGATGAAGTATGCAGACCGCAGAAAGGCCCGTTTTGTGTTGTTGGAAGGTGAGGATGAGCGTGCCCGTGGTGTGGTGACCATGAAGGATCTCGCCGTGGGGTCTGAATTGGCCCAGGATATTTCTTCAAGAGCCGAATGGCTTGCTGGCCAACCGGCCCAGCAAGAAGTGCCACGGGATCAGTTGGCCGAGCTTTTGCTGGGTTTTCAAGGAGAACAAATGTGATGGTTGCTGAGCAATTTGCAAAAATCATGAAAGCCTCCGGTGCCGTGGCTTTGAACATTGGTGAGGTTTTGCCAGCCCGCCCATTTTTGGAAGCAGCGGGCGAATATCTTGGCGCCCGAATGGTCTTTTTGGAGGGATCAAGCAATGTGCGACGTTGCTTAACCCCTGACTTGACCATTGCTGCCTGCTTGGCGCGGATTCACGCCAGCGATGATGATCCCTCTGGCCGGTTTTGGTATTCTGGCAACGTGTTTCGCGAGTCTGAAGATGAAAGCCTTGTGATCAAACGCCGTGATATTGGCATGGAGTTGATCGGAGAGGATTCTTCGCCCGAAGCCCATCTGGGCATGTGTGACCTTTGGTGGCGGCTGTTGCCCGGCAAGGTTCAAGAACAAGTGCGCGTTTATGTTGATGACCGTGACATGTTTGCCATGTTGCTTGAGGATCTTGCGGTTGCTGGTCCACTCCGCCGGCGCCTTCTGGCGGCCTATAACCGGCCGGACCAATTGCGTGCCATGATCAATGGGGGCATGGAGCCGCGTCCTTCCACCCATTTGAATATTGCCAAAATGGCCGTCACCCTTGGCGTTGATAAGGGCATGGAATTTTTGGCCAATTGGGTGAACACCCAAAGCGACGGGGTGACCGTGGGTCGAAGCCTGGAAGAAATATGCGATCGGCTTTGGATGCTGGGTGAGTTGGAAGCAGCCGGTGGACTGGATGAAAGCCAAACAACGGTGTTAACAAATTTCCTCGCCCTTGAATGCCCAATGGCAAATCTTCCCAGCCTTTTGGCCGAACGGCAAATCAAGGTTGGGGGTCGGTTGCTCGAATTGATTAAGGCCTATGCTGAGGAGGCTGGCCAAATGAATTGGGAGCCTGAGCGTCTGATTTTTCGTCCAGCAAATGCTGAGCGGCTTGATTATTATAGCGGTTTTTCCTTCCAAGCGGTTACCAAAAACCGTGAGCGCGTGTTTGCCGGTGGCCGTTATGACGGCCTGATGGAGCAGCTGGGTGGGACAGCCATGCCAGCCTATGGCGGCTCCATCAATCTTGATGTGCTGGAGGCGCTGTCATGAACCAAGACCGTTTGTTGGCCTTGCCCAGTAAAGGGCGCTTGAAGGAATCTGCAGAGGAATATCTCACCCAAAAATTGGGTCTGGCCATCAAAGGTGGTTCCCATCGGGGTTACACCGCCGATCTCTGGGTCGGGGCGCAAAGCTATCCTGTGATATATCAGCAGGCGCGGGACATAGCCGAGGGTATTGTTGGTGGCAATATTGCCTTTGGCGTGAGCGGAATTGACCTTTTGGAGGAGGTCGGTGGCCGTGAGGGGCAAGATTATGAGATTCTTTTTCCATTGGGTTTTGGCCATGCTGATCTTGTGGTGGCGGTTCCTGATGCCTGGGTGGATGTGCGCTCCATGGCAGATCTTGGTGAAATTGCTCAGGATTTTTTCCAGCGTCACGGCAGACGAATGCGTGTGGCCACCAAGTACCACCGGCTTACCAGGCGTTTTTTCTTGGATCATCACGTGCATGAATTCCGCATTGTTGATTCCTCCGGTGCCACCGAAGGTGCGCCCTATGCTGGTCAGGCAGAGCTGATTGTTGATATCACATCCACCGGGTCCACCCTAAAGGCTAACGACCTAAGGGTCTTGGATGATGGTGTCATGTTGTCGTCCCAGGCTGTTTTGGTGGCGTCACTCAGCTGGAAGCAGACCACCAGGGAGGTTCGCCTTCAAGAATTGTTCATGGCCCTGCATCATGCCCAAAAGGCGGCCACAGCTTGCGTTTTGATTCAAGTCCAATCTGCAAGGCTGCCGCAAAGATTGCGCGAGGAGCTTGTCATCAAAAGCCTGGTGGTGGCTGCGGATCAAGGACGCTTCGTCTTGCCACGTGAACAGCTCGCCTCGCTGGTTGCCGAGGGTCTGTTTGCGCAGGAACATGCTGTCAGCATCAGTTCATTGGATTATGCCAGCTTTTAAGTCTTCATTTCTGGCCTGGCACAAAAAATTTCACTTTTGTCAAAAAAATGCCATGAACATTGTGTAACGCCTTTCCATTGCACATGGGAGGGACGCACGTGGACCAAGCACCTATCATTCCATTATTGGAAGCCATAGAGCTTTTTAAATGCTCGACGCCCATGTTCCAGAGCAAATTTGACTATGCCATTTTGGTGCTGGTTGCCGGTGCGGAGCGGCGAAGCGAAGATTGCACCATGACCCAAATTCAGCGCAGACTTGGGGTTTCCTACCCCACGGCAAGAAGAGCCATTCAAAGATTGGTCGATGTGAAAATCGTCAAGATTTCGTCATCCCAAGAAGATAGTCGTTCAACCTGTCTGGTTTTCACTGAAAATGGGCGCCAAAAATTTGGTCAATTCGCCGACCAGGTCTCCTTGGAATTTACCAGGCTCAAACCTGTGTTGTCTGCTTGAGGCGCAACAGCTTGATCCGTTTGGACTATTAAACCATCACGTTTTAAATAAAAGCGTTTTGCCCGAACCACCCCAATTGGTGCTTCAAGCCTAAATCCTTGTGGCAAATACACATCCCCAATTTGGGTGAAAGAGACACCTGTAAGGCGTCCACGTGGATCGCTTCCGTATTTTTTGGTGAAGCCACCAAGCCGTTTTGATTTTAGGCTGCAACCTTCATCATCACCATCAACGAACCGAACGGTGGATAATCTTCTGCCGTCAAAAAGTTTTTCCGATAAAGCACAACCCACGGGTCGTGCCTGGCCGAGGATCAGGCGTCCGATAAAGGTAAGAGGGTCGACCACACCACCGATCATACCCGCGGGAAGGGGCGTCTGTTCCAGCTCATCATGGGAGGGAGACACCGACCAAGATATCACCTGCTGGTCGCGGTAAGTGGCATAAGCCCCGCGGCGGCTATCGCCAAGAACACCCTCATGGCTATGACGCAGGGGAATAAGTAAGCCGCTGGCATCCACATAACCGCGTGTGATGGCCTGGCCGCCCCAATCGACCATGGCACCAACAAGGCCCGTGGTGTTGCCATGACCAGATATTTCATAGCGCTGATTGTCCCAGGTCATGGAATAATGAAGTTGCGCCAGTTCAATGGGACCCCATGTGAGGATAAAACCCATATCCAGACGCTCTTTGCCATGCAGGATGCCTGGAAACAGAAGGGCCAGAATGAACAATATTCTCATTTGCGGACACCCCGCAGCACCGCCTGGGCGGTAAAGAACAAGACCATGCCATTGAGCAAATGCCAGGCCGGGTGGGTGCCCAATGGGAATGCTTCGCAAAGCGGGCGGTCAATGGTTCTTAAGGTAAGGGAGACAACAAAGAGGCCCGCGGCAATGAAAAAACTTTTTGTGGCTTCACGATGTTGGTTTCTGGCGATCAGCCCAAATATGACCAGCGCCAGGAGTGCGGGAAAATAACCGGCAGAGCCCATTAAAATTGACGGTGGAATGGCGTTTGACGCCGCACCGGTCACAAGCGCAACCACCACCGCACCGAACACACCAATCTGGGGCACAAAACGTCGGCTGGCCAAATACACATGGAGCAGAATAAAAAACAGAATGGATAAGATGTCAGCAAACATGCTGGGCAGATCGGCCATCATATGGAAGGCAAGCGAGCAAAGTCCGACCAGAACCATGAGGCCAGATTGCCAGGGCACCATGGGGTCGCTGCCCCGATACCAACGGTAAAATAGAAGGCCTGCAATGATGAAGGCCGCATTGCTGATCGCGTTGAGTGGTTCATCAAACAAACCGGGCTGAAGGCGTTCGCAATAAATATCGATGTAACCAGCATGGTTATGGTTTGCAGCCATCAATTTCCTCATTTAAGACCGTCAAAATTCTTGTCATGATATGGTCCCCAACTTTTGTGAAAACAAGGCAAAATGCCTTGTCTGCCGTTGGTCGGTGTTATGTGGGTTGATTTGTGGCGCAACTTCCCGCCATGATAGCTTTGTTGCTCATTGGGGTGCCTTTAACATGGCTGAGAGGTGGTCTGCCACCAACCCATGGAACCTGATCCGGTTGGGACCGGCGTAGGGAATGAGGTTGTCCAATGCGTCAAGATCCTTTGTTACAAGTTTCGGGCAAGATTTCTGGGCCACAAGGTTTTTCTTTGGAGCTTGGGAGCCTGACTGTTCATGACGGCATGGGGCTGGCTATTCTCGGCCGCTCCGGCGCAGGAAAATCCACACTTCTAAGGGTTTTGGCCGGCATGATGCCGGAGGGATTTGCTTTTGTTGGCCAACGATATGTCCGGACAAACATGGCCTTTATGCTTCAGGAATTTGCCCTCATTGACGCCTATTCGGTGCGCCGTAACGTGATGCTTGGTGGTTTGTTGCGCAGCGAGAGATTGGACCACACTAGGGCGGAGACATTGCTGGACCAAGTGGGATTGGCGGGCTTTGGGCATAGAAAAATTGCCAGCCTATCGGGGGGGCAAGCACGTCGTGTGTCTCTTGCGCGTATGCTTTATGAGGATGCCGGTATCTGGCTTTTGGATGAGCCATTTGCCGGCCTAGATGTCAAAACCCGCAAGGAAGTCTTAGAGGAGGTGCTGGTAAGCGCTGCCGGACGCTCCATGATGCTTGTGACCCACGACCCAAGAGAGGCGCGCATGCTGGGTCAGCCAATCATGGTCATTGGCCAGGGCCGTCTGCATTATTTTGCCCCCGATGCCCCCGATGGCGTCTTGCTCGAGGCCATGTCATGAGGCGTCTTGGCATGGTGGCTTTTGGGTTGTTGTTCTTTTTGGGCCTGTGGCAATTGATTATCCTCATTTTTGGGCTTCCACGTTTTATTTTGCCGTCCCCTTTGGATGTGGCGGCCGCCTTTGCAGATCATGCCAGCTTCATCATGGGCCATGCCGCCATCACCGCCCTTGAAGTTGTTGTTGGCTTTGTTCTTGGATGCTTTTTTGGTGTCGCAAATGCCCTTATGATCATCAATTCTGCTTTCGCGCGTCGGTATGT
>DKOD01000029.1:16866-23055 GCA_002469865.1 Alphaproteobacteria bacterium UBA7371
GGCGTGGCCTCCAAGATCATCATGACCATGTTGGTGATTTATTTTCCCGTGACGTCAAATTTTCTTGATGGCCTGAACAGGACACCGCAACCGCTTTTGGACATGGCCGGCGTCATGGGCGGCTCGCAACGCAACATGCTTATTTACGTGCGCATCCCCATGGCCTTGCCATCGCTTGTGAGCGGGGTCAGGTTGGCCGCCATCTTTGCCCCGATTGGCGCAGTGGTGGGCGAATGGGTGGGTGCGTCCGGCGGCCTCGGATATCTCATGCTCTATGCCAATGGTCGCGTGAAGACGGACCTAATGTTTGCGGCCATCATCACGCTGGGCATTTTGGCCATCATCTTTCTGCAAATGGTCCAATTTGGGCTGAAAAAAAGTTTCCCCTGGATCCCGCAAAGCCTCATGGAAAGGAAAAAATCATGATGAAACACGTTTGTACATTTCTGTCTGTTTTGTTGCTGGCCTTACCCGCCAAAGCCCAGGATATTAGCCTTGGCCTTGATTGGTTCATCAACCCAGACCATGCCCCCATCATCATTGCCCAGGAATTGGGCTTATTTGAGGAGCGCGGACTCAATGTGGACATTGTGGCGCCATCTGATCCTTCGGAGCCACCAAGATTGGTTGCTGCGGGCCGAATGGACTTGGCTGTTTCCTACCAGCCACAACTTCATCTTCAACGCGAAGAGGGTTTGCCCCTCATTTGGGCCGGCACACTTATCGCCACGCCACTAAACTGCTTATTGGTGCGTGCCGATGGGCTAGTCCAGGATCTGTCAGACCTAAAGGGCCGCCGCATTGGATATTCGGTGTCTGGGGTTGAGCAAGCTTTGGTCACAGCCTTGTTGAAGGAAGGAGGGCTAACGCTGGAAGATGTGACCATGACCAATGTCAATTGGTCCCTGTCACCTTCTTTGATGAGTGGTCAGGTGGATGCCGTCATTGGTGCCTTTAGAAATTTTGAGCTAACCCAAATGCGCCTAGAAGGCGTGGAGGGTCGTTGTTTCTACCTCGAGGAGCATGGCGTGCCCAGCTATGATGAATTGATTTTTGTCGTGCAAGAAAGTCGGGCCGAAGCACCGTGGATTGACCCATTCATGGATGCCATTGGGGATGCCACCCGACGCATCATCAACGACCCGGATGGCATGTGGAACTTATATGTTGCGGCCCATCCGGAATTAAATGATGAGCTTAACCGCAATGCTTGGCGTGATACCTTACCCCGCTTTGCCCTAAGGCCTTCAGCATTCGATACGCGTCGTTATGAAGAATTTGCAAATTTCCTCATGGAAAATGGCTTGATTGATAAGGCTCAGAATATTGATGAACTTAGGCGGTGATGGCCTTGGCCAATTCGTGATGATGTTGCCAGGGTAGCATGATCAAGCCCCGACCGCCCGGTTGGGGCCTGATGACAATGTTCTCATTAAGTGACTCATTTGAGGTTCCCAACCTTTGGGTGAGCTCCAATGATAGCTCATTAAGAGGGTATTTGAGCCCCTCGGATAGGGCATAGGATTGCTTGGGCCAGGGGACCACAGAGACCCGGGTGCCTAGGGGGAGTTGCAGGCACATATTTTGGCCAAGGATGGCCACACAATCAGACTCGCCAATCAACATTGTGGGGCCTTGGGCTTTTGCTAAGGCATCCAGTGCTGCAACGGCATGATCCAATCGGTCGGATAGGAACCCAAGACCAATCAGCAATGGTGCATTGATCAGTTTCAAGGCTTTTTCAAAATCGGTGCTGTCTTGATTTTCGATGGGGTGAATAGGGCAGGTGATGGCAGGATCTGGAACAAAAGAATCCATATCCCCAAGTATCAGGCAGGGCGAGCGCCCCCATTTTTGCAGAGAATTTCCACCACCATCCACGCCAATGGCAGGAATATTTTTGGGCAAAGAGGTGAGAACCTTTGCATTGACCTTCCCAGCTCCCACCAAAAGGACGGGCTCTTGATATTGAAACAGCTGATCCATCAATTAAGCGCTGTTTGAACGAGTTTGCGTGCGGCTATTATATCGTCATCACCCATTTTTATCGGTTGCCCTTTCCCCCAAACGGGCTCGGGCCACGCCACATCTTTGGCATGACGCATGATAAGATGCAGATGCAGCTGGGATACATGGTTGCCCAATACCGCCATATTAATCTTGTCCGCAGCAGTTTGTTGTTTGAGCTTTGCAGATAAGGACCGGGCATGGTCAAAAAGCTTTCTAAAGGTGATGTCTGGCAAATCATGTGGTTCAACATAATCAGCCCCAAGGGGGATCAACAAAACCCAAACAAATCGCTGGTCATCCATAAGCCGGACTTCAATATCCGGCTCCAGCCAAGCCACATGGATGCTGTCGGCAGCAAGACGCTGATCCAGCTCCGCCCTCACGTTATCAGAACCAGCCCAAACGTGTGCCTAGGTAATAGCTAGCAAGTACCAATGAACCTGCAACGGTCAGCAAAAATGGTGTGAGAAGTTTTAACGGTGGTTCTTGATGGTCGCTCATGAAGATCTCCTGAGGTAAAGGGCATTTTTGTTATTCATGCCACAGCTTGGTGCGTCGGTGAATAACATTTGGGTAAGATCAGGTTTGGGTTTGGGGCTGGAGCAAATTCTTTAAACGTTTGGGGATGTCGTTTTTGAGATGATCCAAAAGCAGCCGAAGGCTCCAAGTCATCATGCGACGTTCCGACATCACTGCATGAACACCAAGCACATCCAATGTCCAAGGGCCTGTGATACGTACCAAACTTCCACGGTTGATAGCATGGGCCACAATAAATTCTGGAAGCATCACAATGCCAAGCCCTTCTTCTGCCAACATACAAAGATTGTCCCCATTATTAGCAGCCAAGCGTGGTTTGATGCGCTGACGAACCAATTGCCCGCCTTCCCAAAAATCCCAACGATTCCCCGCCTGGGCATTGGCATAAATGAGGCAAGCATGGTCACCAAAATCGTCAATTTTTTGCGGTGTACCTTGGTGGTTTAAATAATCTGGGCTTGCACATACAAGCATTTTTGTTTCGCTGATTTTGGAGGCAATGAGGCTTGAATCTGCCAGGTGGCCGACCCGAATGGCCAGGTCAAAGCCGCGGCCAGCCAGGTCTTCATGAAAGTCACTGGCATGCAGATCAATGCGAATTTCTGGGTGTGATGTCATGAAAGAAGCCATGCAGCCATTGGCAACGGCCAGGCCAAAAGAAACGGGCGTGGTGATGCGCAGGTGACCGCGCGCTTCGCCTGCTTCACCGGTGACTTCCTCAAACACATCATTGAGCTCGGCCATCAATGGGAAAATACGCCCGTAAAACCGCTCGCCTGAGGTGGTGAGTGAGAGAGAGCGTGTCGTGCGTTGGAACAGCCTCAACCCCAGGGATTCCTCCAGATCACTGATTTGTTTTGAGATCAGGCTTTTTGACTGGCCAAGCCTGCGGGCCGCTGCGGAAATCCCGCCCTCATCTGATACGGCGATAAAAGCTCGGATACGGTCAAAGTCCATGGTTCATCTTTCTGTTGTGATGATGTCACCTATTGATGTTAGGTAGTTCATCTTCAACACTTCTGCCACAACCACAAGGAATGGGCATGATCATGGAACTCATATTTTTTGCCATCATGTTGTGTTTTGCGATGTTGCATGTGGTGCTTGCGGTTAATGTCATACGTATCCGACGCCGGCAAAAAATTGCCATTGGTGATCAGGGTCATCATGAACTGGCCAGGGCCATGCGGGTGCAGGCAAATTTTCTAGAGCAAAGCTTATTTGCCATCGTGATGCTTATCTTTCTGTTCATGCAAGGTGGTGTATTGGTGGCAAATATATTGTCTGTTTTGTTGCTTATGGGGCGGGTTTGTCATGCCTATGGCATGTCCCAAACAAGCGAAGATTTTCGGTTCCGTGTTGCCGGCATGATGATTTCTTTTGGCGTTACCATCACCACGCCCATCTTTTTGTTTCTGCAGTTGGTTTGAAATTGGTTGCGCAAAAATAAAGCTTGAACCTTTTTGCAAAACTCCGTTGAGTAAAACAAAATAGAAACAGGGGGAAGTTATGAGCATCAAATCGCGTGCTGTCGTCATTCGGGAATGTGGTGTTCCCGGTCCATATGCCGAACGCAAATTGCTTTCGGTGGAAGAAGTGACCCTCTTGCCACCATTGGCCAACGAACTTGTGGTCAAGATTGCTGGGGCAGGTCTTTGTCACTCTGACCTTTCCGTGATGAATGCCACACGGCCACGACCCATGCCCATGGTCCTTGGTCATGAGGGGGCAGGTGTTGTCGAGGAGGTCGGTCCATCGGTTACCGATATACAAGTTGGCGATCACGTGGTGTTTCAGTTCTCGGCAAGTTGTGGACGTTGCCGCTCATGTCTTGAGGGTCGGCCACAAATTTGTTCAACCCACCGAAAGGCCACAGCAACCAACGAATTGATGGGTGGTGGCAGCAGGATTCGCGACGCAGAAGGAAATGTGCTCGGGCATCATACGGGCGTTTCCTGCTTTTCTGAATATGCCGTTGTTGATCGTGGTTCCGTGGTGGTGGTGGACCCAACCATTCCGCTTGCCGATGCAGCATTATTTGGTTGCGCGGTGATGACAGGCGTGGGAGCGGCCACCAATACTGCGCGCATTCGAACAGGTGATTCCGTCGCTGTAATTGGTCTTGGCGGTGTGGGCCTCAATGGTGTGATGGGGGCAAAGGTTGCCGGTGCTGACCAGGTGATTGGAATTGACATAGATGAACGAAAATTGGCCAAGGCCATCGATGTGGGTGCCACCCATAGCTTTGTGGCAAATGACCCGGATCTTTTGGAGAAGGTCCGAGACCTCACCTCGGGTGGTGTGGATTTCGCCATTGAACTGGCTGGCGCCATCGGCGCCATGCGCACTGCTTACAATTTGGTGCGTCGTGGCGGAAGCGTGGTAACGGCGGGCCTTTCCCCGGCAGGACAGGATTTTTCTTTTGAACATGCAACATTGGTTGCAGAGGAAAAATCTATTCTTGGAAGCTACATGGGGTCTTGTGTCCCCGTGCGGGATATTCCTCGTTTCATAAGCTTGCAGCAGCAAGGCCGATTGCCAGTGGAAAAACTGGTGGATGAGCACATCACCTTTGACCAGATCAACGAGGCCTTTGACCGTTTGGATCGCGGGGAAGTTGTGCGTCAGATATTGGTACCTTAACGCTCGATTTGGGCTTCTTCGAGCACATCGGGCATGTTGGTTGGGACTTCGCCCACCTGTGGCAGGAACTGATAATGAACGCTTGAAAATTTTGGTTGGTTGGCAAAGCCATACAAAAATTGAAGGCCATCGGCACCAGCTTGGACACCATGGGTGCAACCGCCAGGTATCATGATGGCCATATGTTGTCTGATTTCGATGACCTGCTCGTCAATGGTCACCCATCCTGATCCGCCCACGCAGTAATAAAATTCTGCATCATCATGATGATGGAGGTGGAGTGTTCCATGGGCATGAAAGGTTGCAAGACCAAGTGTCATGGACGCATTTTCTTCGTCGCGCCCAAGCAGCGTTTTCCAGCTGCATGTCCCGAATGCTGGGTTGATTTCTTCCGCGTAATCTTTGGCATCCACACAAATAGCAACCATGCGCTTTCTCCAGCCAGGCAAATATGGTCAGACGGAGGTAATGCTGACATAGCAAAAGAAAATACGGCTCATGAAAAAAAATGGTGCAAATTATTTTTACGTCGGAAATTGGCATCATTTTTCTCAAGCACGGATGTCTCAGCACCGAACATCAAAACATGGTCAATAACGGCTTCCACCCTAGCTAATAGAGATCGGATGTTACACCAAAAGGGGCTTTCATGAAAAAAATGGTTGTTATCATGGGTATGATTGCTGCGGCACGCTTCATTGTCAAAAAGAGCAAAAAAAAATGCTTGTCCAAGCGTTGTTCATGAAAAACAACGCTGCTTTTTCTGTCATCTTATTGGTTGGTCTTCTCTTGGTATCTGGTTGTGCGAACAACACCGATATGAGGGTAACTGAACCTGCTAATAATCAAAATGGAGGTTATGGTGGTGATGACGATGGTGGTGACGATGGTGGTGGCTATTAGGGCCGTCGTCCTTTTGGGAGGTTGATCCACCAAGTTGTCAGAATTTTCCCGCCGAGTAAAAAAGCTGATGCAATACTTCTGCCGCGGTGAGCC
>DKOD01000029.1:23383-23662 GCA_002469865.1 Alphaproteobacteria bacterium UBA7371
CGAGCATCTATAAATGGGGTGTGGCTAGATCCAGGCGTGGTGAATTGCCTACCCCGATGCTGGGATTGTGACGACCAACAAGGTCGTGGTTACGTTTTTTTTGAACTTATTGCAGGTGCAACATGATGGCACAAAAAATCATCCTAACCATAATGATCATCGCTGGTTTTATGTTTGGTCCGGTCGAAAATATCGCCCATGCTGATCAGAAAGACCCACGCCTCCCAAACCTTTTTCAGCAATTGGCGTTGGCGGCCAATGCGCAAGCAGCACAACGCA
>DKOD01000175.1:0-1694 GCA_002469865.1 Alphaproteobacteria bacterium UBA7371
TTCTTCCATCTTCCCGCCGGGAAACTCCCAAAGCCCTGCCATGGCTTTGCCCCAGGGTCTTTTGCCAAGCAAAATTCGGTTATCGGCATCAAGCAGTGCCACAGCAACAACAAGCTTCAACGACAAAGTTCAGCTCCTATAATCAGCATTGATGCTGATATATTCATGGGTAAGGTCACAGGTCCAAACCACCGAACGGGACCGGCCCACACCCACATCCACCTCAATGTCAATCTGGCCACGCTGCATGTAGTTTGACATGGTTTGCTCATCATATTCTGGGGCACGCATGCCATGGCGCGCCACATCATGGCCGCCAAAGGAAATCATCAGCTTATCCCGGTCCGCTTTCTCCCCGGATTTGCCCACGGCCATCACCACCCGCCCCCAATTGGCATCATTGCCCGCAATGGCGGTTTTCACCAGCGGTGAATTGGCGATGGATTGGGCAATTCTGCGGGCAGCATGGGTGGTGGCCGCGCCCTTCACGGTGATGGTCACAAATTTGCTCGCCCCTTCACCATCGCAGACAACCTGGCGGGCCAAATCACCCATCAAATCATCAAGCTTCTCCCGAAAATCCCTCAGCCTTGGGTCTGAAACCCTTCTGACTGGCTCATGCACCGCCCGTCCGGTGGCATAAAGCAACACCATGTCAGAGGTTGAGGTGTCACCATCGACGGTGATGGCGTTAAAGCTGTCCCTGGTGCCGGCAATCAGCAGGTTTTGCAGCAATTCGGGGGGGATGGCAGCATCGGTGGCCACAAACCCCAACATGGTCGCCATATCCGGCGCAATCATTCCAGACCCCTTGGCGATGCCACAGATGGTGATTTTATGGCCGTCAATGTCGGTCTCCCGAAAAGCGCCCTTGGGGAAGGTGTCGGTGGTCATGATGGCCCGGGCGGCTGCATCCCAATTTGTTGGGCTGGCTGCTTTGTTCATGCCAGGCAGCTTTTCAATGATCGGCGTCACGTCCAAAGGCTCGCCAATAACGCCCGTGGATGCAAGCGCCACATCCCGCGGGTCACAACCCAATTGCCGGGCTGTTTCATGGGCCAAGGTTTGGCAGGCTGCATCACCATGGGATCCGGTAAATGCGTTGGCATTGCCGGCATTCACCAATAATGCACGGGCCCCACCATGGGCCACGGCATCCTTTGTCCAGGTTACCGGCGCGCCCTGCATCTGGGATTGGGTAAAGACACCAGCAACGGTGGTCCCAGGCGCAAAAGACATCAGCATCAAATCATCGCGGCCTTTATATTTGAGGCCGCTGGAGGCGGTGGCCAAGCTTAAGCCTGGGATGTCAGGCATGGATGGGAAACGGGCAGGAGCCAGGGGTGAAACGGTTGGCTTCTTGGCCTTGCGCTCGGTCGCCATGGCAACGGCCTTGGTGGCCGCTTGCTTGGCTGCCTGTTTGGCGGTCTTGCGGATGATTTCCCGGGTGGCCTCAAACAATTCCTGTTCCAGATCAGCCAGGTCACGATCTTCATGCTTGTCATTGTTTTTGTTGTCGCCCATGACCTGAACTCCCCAGCCCTTTGTATGGTTCGAAATCCTGCCGATCTATCCATGATGGTGGGCGGCAGGCAAGTCATGACTATTTCATGTGCC
Source organism: Alphaproteobacteria bacterium UBA7371 (assembly GCA_002469865.1). GTDB lineage: Bacteria > Pseudomonadota > Alphaproteobacteria > UBA8317 > UBA8317 > UBA8317. The sequence goes on from DKOD01000175.1 coordinate 1,618, forward strand.
AGGACAGGAGCATTGGCCCAACATGCCTTTGCCTCTTGATTGTGGCGCCGCAATATCCCACCTATGCGCGAGCCCAT
>DKOD01000175.1:2074-3659 GCA_002469865.1 Alphaproteobacteria bacterium UBA7371
CCCCCCAAATGATAGGACAATGATAATGCTCGGTCTTGGCAAAGTTTCCCGGAAGATTTTTGGCAATGCCAATGACCGTAAGGTGAAGGGTTACCAACCCCGCGTTCTAGAAATCAACGCGCTGGAGCCGGAAACCCAAGCCCTTTCCGATGAGGCCTTGGCGGCCAAAACAGAAGAATTTCGCAAGCGATTGGCCGATGGGGCCAAGCTTGACGATTTGTTGGTCGAGGCTTTTGCCGTGGTTCGCGAGGCCGCGAGGCGGGCCATTGGTCTTCGGCATTTTGACGTGCAATTGATCGGCGGCATGGTTCTTCATGATGGCTGCATTGCAGAAATGAAAACAGGTGAGGGCAAAACCCTCGTGGCAACCTTGGCCGCCTATTTGAACGCCCTTCCCGGCCATGGCGTCCATGTGGTGACGGTGAATGATTATCTGGCCAAACGTGACGCGGAGTGGATGGGCAAAGTCTATCATTTTTTGGGCCTGAGCGTGGGCTGCATCACCCCCGGTGGCGACCAAGAAGAACGACGTGCCCAATATGGCTGCGACATCACCTATGGCACCAATAACGAGTTTGGCTTTGATTACCTGCGCGACAACCTCTGCCAGTCAAGCGCCCAGATGGTTCAGCGCGCGCATTATTTTGCCGTGGTGGATGAGGTGGATTCCATTCTTATTGATGAAGCACGAACCCCGCTTATCATCTCTGGGCCCACCGAAGACCAATCGGAACTCTACCGGACCATTGATGCATTGGTCGTAAAATTTGAAGAAGATGATTATGAGCTGGACGAAAAACTACGCTCCGTCACCCTCACCGATAAGGGCAATGACCATGCCGAGCAATTGCTTGTGGATGCGGGCCTGATCACGGAACATAGCTTCTACAACCCCGAAAATGTCAGCGTCGTCCATCATATCAACCAGGCGCTTAAGGCCCATGTGATGTTCCGCAAGGATGTTGATTACATGGTGCGTGGCGGGAAGGTGATGATCATTGACGAATTCACCGGCCGGGTGATGGAAGGGCGCCGCTATTCCGAAGGATTGCACCAGGCCCTGGAAGCAAAAGAAGCGGTGGACATCCAGCCAGAAAACCAAACCCTCGCCTCCATCACCTTTCAAAATTACTTCCGTCTTTATGATAAATTGTCGGGCATGACCGGCACCGCGGCCACCGAGGCTGAGGAATTTGGGGCCACCTATGGCCTAGAGGTGGTGGAAATACCCACCCATGTGCCGGTGGCCCGAATTGATGAGCATGACGAGATCTACCGCACCTCCAATGAGCGCTACAAAGCCATTATTGAAGAAATTCGTGCCGCCAAGGCCAAAAACCAACCGGTGCTGGTCGGCACCACCTCCATCGAAAAGTCCGAATTGATTTCCGGCCTGTTAAAAGAGGAAAAGATTGAGCATCAGGTACTCAATGCTCGCTATCATGAGCAAGAAGCCTTCATTATTGGTCAGGCTGGTAAGCCCGGTGGGGTGACCATTGCCACCAACATGGCCGGCCGAGGCACAGACATCAAATTGGGTGGTTCGGTGGAAATGGCCATTGCTGCAGAAAAAGCCGAGGGTGTG
>DKOD01000090.1:0-1451 GCA_002469865.1 Alphaproteobacteria bacterium UBA7371
ATTATTCCTTACCGCGGTAGTTGGCTCGATTTTGAATTTGATCCTAAGGATATTATTAATGTCCGGATCGATCGCCGCCGCAAGCTGCCGGCCAGTTCCATGCTTATGGCATTGGGCTACACAGCTGAAGAAATTTTGGGCCTATTTTATGGCCGCGTTGCCTTGGTTCGTCGCGACAACGGTTGGGCACAGGAATTCCGTCCAGAGATTATGCGTGGCGCAAAGATCAACTTTGATCTCATTGATGCAGATACCGGAGAAGTTGCTGCCGAGGCAGGCAAAAAAATCACCCCGCGTCTTGCACGCAAATTACAAGAAGGCGGGCTTAATAATGTGTTGTTCCAATCGGAACAACTTTCGGGTCGCTATTTCGCTGAAGACCTAATTAATGAAGATAATGGCTTGGTGTTGGTGGAGGCCGGTGACGAGGTGACCCCTGAGGCATTGGCTGTGCTTATGGATCATGAAGTGGAAGAAATTTCCCTTCTCGATATTGACCATGTCAATAAGGGTCCACACATGCGCAACACGCTTGCTGCCGATAAGGCCGACAGCAAAGAACAGGCGCTGATCGACATATACCGGGTAATGCGTCCGGGCGAACCACCAACATTGGAAACGGCTGGTCAGCTTTTGGAAAGTCTTTTCTTTGATCCCGAGCGCTATGACCTGTCTGCGGTTGGCCGTGTTAAGATGAATATGCGTCTGAATTTGGACGCAGAAGACACCGTAAGGGTTTTGCGCCGCGAAGATATTGTTGCGGTGATGCAGGCCCTGCACGATCTTCGTGATGGTGTTGGTCAGGTTGATGATATTGACCATCTGGGCAACCGCCGGGTGCGCTCGGTTGGCGAGTTGATGGAAAATCAATATCGTCTTGGCCTCCTGCGCATGGAGCGTGCCATTAAGGAACGCATGAGCTCGGTCGAAATCGATACCGTGATGCCGCAAGACCTTATTAACGCAAAGCCTGCGGCTGCAGCTGTGCGGGAATTTTTTGGTTCCTCTCAGCTTTCACAATTCATGGATCAGACCAACCCGCTTTCTGAGGTGACCCATAAGCGGCGTATGTCTGCGTTAGGGCCTGGCGGCTTAACCCGTGAGCGTGCGGGCTTCGAAGTTCGTGACGTTCACCCAACCCATTATGGACGTATTTGTCCTATTGAAACACCAGAAGGCCCCAATATTGGCTTGATCAATTCTCTTGCAACCTACGCACGGGTGAACAAATACGGCTTCATTGAGAGTCCTTACCGAAAAGTTGTTGATGGTGTTGCCACCCGAGATGTTGTGTATCTGTCGGCCATAGAAGAGGGTCGTTACAAGATTGCCCAGGCCAATGAGCCTTTGGAAGAATCTGGTGCATTATCGAATGATTTGATCACCTGCCGGATGAATGGTGACTTTGTGTCTATTCCACCAGCCGAGGTGGAATATATGGATGTGTCACC
>DKOD01000090.1:1827-2981 GCA_002469865.1 Alphaproteobacteria bacterium UBA7371
GCCAACCGTGCATTGATGGGTTCCAACATGCAACGTCAGGCCGTGCCTTTGTTGCGTGCGGAAGCACCATTGGTTGGAACGGGCATGGAAGCCGTTGTTGCCCGGGATTCCGGTGCTGCCATCGCTGCCAAACGTGCTGGGATCATTGACCAGGTGGATGCCACCCGGATCGTGATCAGAGCGACTGATGCTTTGGAAGGCGGCGAGTCGGGTGTTGATATTTACAACCTCTTAAAATTTCAACGCTCAAACCAGAATACCTGCATCAATCAAAAACCTTTGGTACGTGTTGGCGATGAGGTGGCCGCTGGCGACATCATTGCCGATGGACCTTCTACCGATCTTGGTGAATTGGCCTTGGGCAAGAATGTTCTTGTCGCCTTTATGCCATGGAATGGTTATAATTTCGAAGATTCCATCCTTCTTTCTGAGCGCATTGTCATTGATGATGTCTTTACCTCAATTCACATCGAAGAATTTGAGGTCATGGCCCGAGACACAAAACTCGGCCCAGAAGAAATTACCCGTGATATCCCCAATGTTGGTGAGGAAGCCCTCCGCAACCTGGACGAAGCGGGCATCGTTTATATTGGTGCGGAAGTCTCTCCTGGCGACATTCTTGTTGGTAAGATTACACCCAAGGGTGAAAGCCCCATGACACCTGAGGAAAAACTTCTTCGGGCAATATTTGGGGAAAAAGCATCCGACGTTCGCGACTCATCTTTGCGCTTGCCGCCAGGTGTGACCGGGACGATTGTGGAAGTTCGTGTCTTCAACCGCCATGGTGTGGATAAAGACGAACGGGCCTTGCAGATTGAGCGGGAAGAAATTGAACGTTTGATGAAGGATCGAGATGATTCATTGCATATTGTCGAGCGAAACCTACGCAAGCGTTTGGCATCATTATTGGTGGGAACCACGGTCACTAAGGCACCTAAGAACACAAAGCTAAAGGGAAAGTTGGCCGCGGAAGAATTCTTGGCCCTTACATCAGGTCAGTGGTGGCAGTTGGCCGTGGATGACGACAAAGTCATGGATGAGCTGGCACAGATCAAGAATTATTACGATGCTGCCCGTGACCGCTTAGAGGCTCGTTTCACCGACAAGGTGGACAAGGTTCGTCGTGGTGATGAAATGCCACCCGGGGTCATGAA